>NZ_JBISBU010000014.1:0-105779 GCF_044385805.1 Haloferula sp. A504 | reverse complement strand
TGACAGGAGAGCCGCCAAACTCCGGCGCAGACCCACTCCGGGTCAGAAGCTCCAGCGCACCGAGGCGTAGCCGAATCTTCCCGCGTTGGGGATCCGCTGCCCCACCCCGACATCGCTGCCCGCCACGCGGTTGATCCCGCCAAGGTGGTCGGCATAGCGTTTGTCGAAGAGGTTCTCGACCCCGGCCTCGATCCTGACGCCGCTGGCGAACTCCCGGGCCGCCCGGAGGTGGAACACCGCATACCCGGGCGTGGTCGGCTCGTTCTGGATCCTCGAAACCTGGTTCTGCGCGTCGGCCCATTCGCACTCGAAGGAGGCCTCCCAGCCCGCATGCGCGTAATCGAGCGCCGCCAATCCCCGCAGCGGGGCGATGCGGTAGAGCGGGTTGCCGGTGGACGCATCGCGTCCCCGCACCCAGCTCGCGTTCGCCCGCAGCGTGAGCCGCTCGTGCAGTGCGGCATCGAATTCAAGCTCCGCCCCGTAGAGCTCGGCCCGGTCGATGTTTTGGAACTGCAGCACGGGGCGTCCCTGACCATCGAGACGGGCGATCGGCCGGCCCTCGATGTAATCCGAGACACTTTGGTAGAAGGGCGTGAACGATGCGCCCCACCGCTGCTGCCTGTGGTGCAAGCCGAGCGCGACGTGCAAGGCGCTCTCCGGATCGAGCGCGGTGTTGCCGAGGTAGGTGCGCCCGTCCGCGAGGCCGGCGCTGGCATTCGCGGGTGTCCACAGGTAGCGCTCGACGAGTGACGGTGCCCGGTTCTTGAGGCCAGCCGCCAGCTCGAGCCGCGTGTCGTCGCGGAACTGCCAGCGCAGGGCGGCCATCACATCCACCAGCAGGTCGGAGTGGGTCCGCTTCCCGGCGTTGAAGGCCGCCTGGTCCGCGGCCACCGGGGGAGGCCCGAACTGGTTGCGCACGGCCCCGGCCCGGGTCTGCACGTAGTCGGTCCGCAGGCCGAACAGCGACTCCCATTCGTCGGACCACTCCCGCTCCCACTCGCCGAAGAGCCCGAAGCGCTCCCGCCGGTTGTTGCGGAAGGTGTCGCGACGGAGCCCGGCGGCATTGACCTGCTCGGCCTCGAACTCCGCCCGGTGCAGGTCGAGTCCCGTCCGGAGCACCCCGTCGGCCAGCCCGGTCTCGATACTACTGGAGATCCCGTAGTCCCGGCTCGCCGCCGGCGCCTGCATCCGCATCGGTGCGGGACGGAGGCTGAAGTTGTCCATCAGGTGGTCGACATCGTGGAAATAGACCCGCGTCTCCCAGCTGCCCCAGGCGAAGCGCTCGAGCTGATGCAGCCCGAAATGCCACGAATCATCGCGCACCATGTCCATCGGCAGGGCAGGAGTCCCAACGTCGCGACTGCGGGAGAAGCCCGTGTCCACCGAGATGAATCCGCCGTCGGTCCGCCACGATCCGATCCAGGTGTGGCGCTGGGTCTCGAAGCCGCTGGCTCTCACCGTGCCGCCCGGAAAGCGCAGGTTCCCCGCGTCCATCCAGCTGCCCCGGTATTCGCCGCGCAGCCGATCGGTCGCGCCGAAGAGGCGGGCCTCGGCAAACCAGGCATCCCGGTCGCCGCGGAAAGAAGTCCCCAGCTCGCCGCCGAGCAAGCTGGCACCCGCCGCGGCAAACTCGGGTTCGGGGCGGTAGATGCGGATCGTGCCGGCGATCGAGTCGCCCCCGGCACTCACCGGAGAGATCCCGGCGAAAAGCTCGACGAGATCGCCGGAGGCCACGTGGGCATAGTGCAGCGGCGGGTCCATGTGGTTCGGGCAGGCCGGCGTGATGGTGCGGTCGTCGACCTTGACGCGGACGCGGTCGCCACCGAGTCCGCGGATCTGGGCGAGACCGGTCTGCGGCCCGTTGCGCATGATCGCGACACCGGGCATTCCCCGGAGAAGGTCACCGCCGTCGGCCGCGCCGGGTCCGGTGCCGGGGATTTTGCGGCCATCACTGGCCCACTTGGAGTTTTCCGCGATACCCTCGACCACCAGGGGATCGAGGTTTCCGTCGGGGGTCTGGGCCCCGACCGCGGTGATGGTGGCGGCCGACGCCGCCAGAATTGAAAGGATTTTGGAACTTGAAAGATACATGGTTGAAAGAATCTGTTAGATTGTGAAAACGGGAAATAGGGAGAAATGGACGGGCGCAAGAGCGCTCCGGTTCGGAAAGGCCCGAATCCAAGGGATCAGCCCACGACCGGGGGTGCCTGCCGACCCGGCCGACGCAGTAGCCGGCCGATGCGGGTTCCCGATCGAAAAGTCCGATTCCCGGAGCTCAACCCGGCTCGCGCGGAGGCGGCACCTCGGGAAGTCCCCCGCGGGGCTCCGGGCAGCGAACACTGCCCCACCGGCTCCATGCCCGGGCCTGGTCGCGACCATCCGGCAGCGGCACATCAACGAGTTCGTGGATGCGCAGGCTTTGACCGAGGCTTTCGGCCAGCCGGCGCTGTTCATCGCCGGTCGGCAGAGCCGGCGCCGGCTCCTGCTGCTCCATTTCCTCGATGCACTGGCACAGGGCGCACGGGCGTTCGCCGCTGAAGGTGTCCTGCAATCCGCGGGCCAACCCGTCTTCCGCCGAGTAGCTGATCAGCATCCCGGCCCATGCCAGCAACTGCAGTACCACCAGAGGTCCACCGATCAGATGCACTCCGCCCAACGCCACCAGCAGGTGACGCCATCGACCGTGTTGGAACCGGCGCAGCACGACCCGGGGTGGTAGCCCTGTTCACCCGCCCGCGCAATGCCGACTTTGCCGGTGCCCCCATAATCAGAAAATCGGCGCAATGTCCGGAGGCCGGGCGGTGGATGGCGCCCCGCCGGCCCGACCCACGCCCATTCAGTTGTCGGAGGGCATCAGGGACCTTCTCTGCTGCACCAGTTCGGTGACCGGGCGGTCGAGATCGATGATCAGGACGACCACCAGCGAGAAGGCCACGATGAGGGCGGAGCTGGCCAGCCGACTTCGGCGGCCGTGCAGGCCGGAGTTGATCCCGAGCATCACCGTGGCGATCGTCAGGAGGAAAAACAGCGTGCCCCACAGGGCGTTCGGAAAGCGGTTCGAGAAGGCGACCGCCCGCCGCTTGGCATCGGTGTCGATCAGGTCGTTCAGCGTCGCGAGGTAGAGGTTGAGCGCCGTATCACCGGTCTCACGGCGCAGCGTCACGGCCTGCTCCCAGAGCTGCCCCTGGATCGCCTCGCAGCGCGTGATGACCTCCTCGATGCCTTCCAGACTCCGGCGGTCCACCACTTCCTTCCGGATCCGCACGTATTCCTCGATCAACGACTTGGCGGTCGCCCGCTCCCCGGCGGGCAGTAGATCGGCGCGCAGCATCAGGGTGCCGGCGGTGTTGTGATCCTCGAGGATGAGCGCCCGTCGCTCCGAGTAGCGCTTGGTCGCCATTGAGAAGGAAAACCCCAGCATGAAGGCCATCAGGCCGAGCAGCGCCGTGGTCACCGCCGCTTCCATGGGGTGCTTGCTCAGGCCCTTCTCCCCCGCCCGGCCGGACAGCCAGCGCCCGGCCCGGAATCCAAGCTCGATGATGACCGACAAGAGGACAATCAGCATCACCCCAAACCAGATCACGGGAATCGAATCGAACGCCTGCACTTCCCGAAGCAAAGCCTTCGCGGTCTCTCGTGGCAAGCCGCAGGTTCAACGAAAGGCTTCACTTGCACCCCCTTCGACCCACCCTAGATTGGCCGCATGAAAATCATCACCGTTCTGGCTGCCCTGAGCCTCTGCGCCTGTGCGGATGACAGCACCAACAAGAAGATGGAAACCGCCGACAAAGCCCCCGAGCAACCGACCCAGCCTGTGAAGAAGACCGACGCCGAGTGGCGCAAGGAACTGACCCCCGAGCAGTATCACGTCCTCCGCGAAGCCGGCACCGAGCGGGCCAACGGTCCCATCTACAAGGAGTTCAAGAAGCAGGGGGCCGGCACCTACTACTGCGGCGGCTGCGATGCCGAGCTCTTCTCCTCGAAGGAGAAATTCGACTCCGGCTGCGGCTGGCCATCCTTCTACGACCCGGCCAACGCCAAGAACGTGAAGACTTCCACCGACTACAAGATCGGCTACGCCCGGACCGAGGTCCTTTGCGCCGTCTGCGACGGCCACCTGGGTCACGTCTTCACCGGCGAGGGCTTCGACACCCCGACCGACAAGCGCTACTGCATCAACGGCGTCGCGCTGAAGTTCGTGCCCGAAGGTGAAAAGCCTGAAAACAAGGCGGCAAAGGAACCGAAAAACGGAGAGTAGGCGGCGGGTCGCCCCTCCAAGACCCGGGAATCCCGATCATTAAGGGATGGTCTATCAGAGGATCTGCGTGGTGACTCGCCGGACCTCTCCATAGCCTTCTGCAAAATCCATTCCGGTCCTGGCTGGACTCCAAAATCCGAGATGCGATTCCGGGGGGAGCGCTTCCGGACAGTTTCACAAGGTCGGACCAATCAGAAGGCGCGGGCTGAGAATCCTGGGGGGATCCAGCCCGCGCTTTTCTGTGGAGAACTGCTTTGGAAGCCGCTTCAACTTGGGTGCCTTGGGCGAACCGTCAGCGGCTTGAAAAGCCGCTCTCCCCATTCCGGCTTGTCGCGATCAGCCTGCCGACGCGGCATCCACCCGATGCAACCGCTCCGCCGCCCGCCGGGGATTCCCGCCTTCCGGCAGGCACTCGGCACCGAGGGGCAGCGCGTAGCCGATCTCGCGCACCTTGCGAAACACTTCCGAGTAGTTCACCTCGCCGGTGCCCGGCTCGTGGCGGCCGGGTGAATCGGCGAACTGCACGTAGCCGATCCAGTCACGGCCCTTTTCCAGCCCGTCGATCAGGTTGCCCTCGAACCGCTGCATGTGGAACAGGTCCCAGTTCAGCTTCACCTGCCGCGAGCCGACCGCCTCGCAGATCGCGATGCCGTCCTCGCTGCCGTAGAGGCAATGAGCCGGATGGTTATAGGGGTTCATCGGCTCGACGATGGCCGTCAGGCCATGCTGCTCGAGCAGGGGCACCACGGCCTTGAGTTTCTCGACCACCGAGGCGTGCATCTCGGCCTTGGTCAGACCCTTGATGTCGTCGCCCGCGACGATGCAGAAGCGGTCGCAGCCCGGAAGCCGGGGAGCCGCGTGACAGGCTGCCTCGATTTCCTCGACGAAGCTCTCGACCGGAAAATCGGGATGGTTGATCTCCTGCCCGAAGCCCCACGCGGTGAACTGCGTGGCGGTCATGCCGTGCCTGTTGAGGGCCTCGGCTCCGCCCGCCAGATCCTTGTCGCGCCAGGTCCACAACTCGATCGCCGGAAAGCCGAGTTCGGCCGCCTGCTCGATCCGCTCGACGAAGTCTCCCTCGAACCACATCTCGATGTTCACGGCGACGGGGGTGTGCGGCGTGCGTCCAGGCTTCTCGATCGTCTCTGCCATGGCTCAAGCCAAACCCGGCGCCGGGCCGAGCGCACGTCCGAAAGCCTCAAACTTGCCGTCCGGGCCACCTTCAAAGATCATCCGCCTTCGGTGAAGAATCCGGCGGCGGCCAGACGTAGAGTTGACGCACCTCGCCCTGAATCCATGTCGCTCACCAGCAGTCGCCGCAACTTCATCAAGACCACCGCCCTGGCGGTGGGTGTGCCCACTTTCATCCCCGCCTCGGCCCTCGGCCGCGATGGACACGTCGCGCCGAGCAACCGCATCGTCCTCGGCGCCATCGGCATCGGGCCCCGCGGGCGCCAGGTGCTGTCGTGCTTCCTGCGGGAAAAGGACGTCCAGTTTGTCGCCATCGCCGATGTTCAGGAGGACCGCCGCGAAACCGTCCGCCGCATGGCCATGCGCAAGTATGGCACCGAGGACTGCGCGAAGTACAACGACATGAACGAGCTGCTGGCGCGCGACGACATCGACTCGGTGCTGATCTGCACCGGCGATCACTGGCATGCGCTGGCCTCGATCATGGCGGCCAAGGCCGGCAAGGACATCTACTGCGAGAAGCCGTGCAGTCTGACGATTCGTGAAACCCAGGAGCTCGCCGATGCGATCCAGCGCTACGACCGGGTTTTCCAGGCCGGTACCCAGCGCCGCAACGTCGACAACTTCCGCTTCGCCTGCCAGCTCGCCAACAGCGGCAAGCTCGGAAAGATCACCGAAGTCCACGCCGGGATCCTGAAACTGGGTGAGAGCTTCGATTGGCTGCCCGAGGAACCGGAGCCGGATCCCTCGGTGTGCGATTGGAACCGCTGGCTCGGTCCCTCGCCATGGCGTCCCTTCAACAAGCGATACGTGCAGGGCCGCTGGCGCGGATACTACGATTTCCACGGCGGTGCCGCGCTGCCGGAGTGGGGCGCCCACACCATCGACCTCTGCCAGTGGGCGGCCGACGCCGACGACACCGTGCCGGTCGAGTACGAGGCGAAGGACGACACGACGGTCCACGCCACCTATGCCAGCGGCATCAAGCTCATCATGCGCCTCTCCGGCTTCAAGGGCGAGGGCGGCTGGAATGTGCCCGGCACCTGCCCGGTCCGCTTCGAGGGCGACAAGGGATGGATCGAGGCCGCCGACTCCGGCAAGATCGCCACCAGCGACGACGCGCTGGCCGAGGGTTTCCCGGCGGGGGGCCTGGCCGGCACCGATCCGACCAAGCACGTCCGCGATTTCCTCGACTGCGTCAAATCCCGCAAGCAGCCGGCCGCGAATGGAGAAATCACCCGCCGCGGGCACATCGTCTCTCACGCCGCTTCCATCGCCTGGCGCGTCGGACGCAAGGTCCGCTTCGACCCGGAGAAGGAGGTCTTCCTCGACGACGACGAGGCCAACCGCATGTGCAGCCGCGCCCGCCGCGCTCCCTGGCACGTCTGAAACCCTTTTTGACCCATGAGTTCCAAACACGTTCTTAGCGAAGAGTCGCAACTCGCGATTCTCAAATCCGACGCCCCGCCCCACGAGAAGGCCGTGGCCTGCCACAAGCTCGTCTATGTCGCCGGACCGAAGTCCGTCGCCCCTCTCGCCGCCATGCTCAATGACGAGATACTCTCCGACTACGCCCGCAGCGGGCTGGAGGCGATCGAGGATGCATCCGCGTCCCAGGCGCTCATCGACGCGCTGCCGAAACTGAAAGGCCGGCTGCTGGCCGGCGCGGTGAACTCGCTGGGGGTCCGGCGGGAGGGCAAGGCGGTGGGAGTCCTTCTGACCTTCTCCGAGAAGTTCACCAGCGGCGATGATCTTGCGGTCGGGGATGCTGCAGTCTCCTCCCTCGGCATGATTGCGAGCGAACCTGCAGTCGTCGTTCTGAAATCGCTCATCTCTCGAAGCTTCGATTCACATCGGACAGCAGTTGGGCACGCGTCGCTGATGGCAGTTGAGCGCCTCAGATCCGACGGCAAGGCGGCGGACGCAGAAGAGCTCCTCGATTTCCTGGCAGACGCCTTCCCCGACGGTCCCATTCACGACGCCGCCAAGCGCCTGTAGGAACCGCGGATCGGCGCGGCGGAGCGCCGATTATGAAACCGGCATTCCTGTGAGGTGAGTGGGAAGCGGCCGTCGAGATGCAGTGCCACGCTGCCGGGCCACGAGGAGGATGGGTGAGCTGACGATGCCGGTTTCATAACCGGCGGTCCCTCCCTCGCCCGGATAAGGATTGAACTCGGCAGGCGAGACCCTTGAAATCAGCCCCGCCCATGAATGTCTTTCTCTCCATCGACCTCGGCGCCGGCTCCGGCCGCGTGATTGCCGGTCTCTCCGACTCGAAGACCCTCAAGCTTGAGGAGGTTCATCGTTTCGACAATCCCGGCACCGATCTTCCCGGCGGTTCGTTCTGGAACATTGTCGGACTCTTCCGCGAGATTCAGGAGGGGCTGCGCATCGCCGGTGAACGCTACGGCGATCAGGTCGTCGCGATCGGGATCGACACCTGGGGCGTCGACTTCGGTCTGCTCGATGGCCAGGGCCGCCTGCTCGGCATGGTCCACCAGTACCGCGACCCCCGCCACGAGGGCATGCCCGAGGTCATGCACGAATTGATGCCCGAGGCGGAGATCTACCGCCACACGGGCATCACCACCAATTTCTACAACTCCTCGCTGCAGCTCCTCGCCGAGAAACAGCGTGATTCCCCCGCCCTCCAACACGCCGATCAGTTGCTCTTCATTCCGGATCTCCTCGGCTACTGGCTTTCGGGCAGGAAGGCGGTCGAGCGGACCATCGCCTCGACCTCCCAGCTCGTCGATCCGGCCACCGGCGATTGGGCGTGGGAAGTGATCGAGGCCCTCGGGTTGCCGAAGGGCATCTTCGGCGAGATCGTGCCCCCGGGCACGGTGCTGGGATCGCTGCGCGACGAAGTCCGGCGCGTCACGGGGCTCGGCGAGGTCCCCGTCGTCGCCTCCGCCTGTCACGACACGGCAGCGGCCGTCGCCGGCATCCCGCTCGAGGGGGAGAACCAGCCGTGGTTGTCGTCCGGCACGTGGTCGATCATGGGCCTCGAGACCCGCGAGCCGATCCGCACGCCGGAATCCTTCGCCGCCCGCTGCTGCAACGAGCTCGGCGTCGACGGCACCGTGCGTTTCCTCAAGAACATCTCGGGACTCTGGATCATCCAGGAATGCCGACGCCAATGGCAGATCGAGGGTGAAGAACTCAGCTACGGGGAAATGACCCGGCTCGCCGACGAGGCCGATGCCTTCACCGCCTTCATCGATCCGGATCACGCCGATTTCGCCGCACCCGGCGACATGCCCGCACGCATCCGCGAATTCTGCCGGCGCACCGGCCAGCCGGTGCCGGAATCGAAGGGCCAGGTGCTGCGCGTCGCGACCGAGTCGCTGGCGCTGAAATACCGTGTCACCCTCGAGGCCTTCCGCCAGCTCTCCGGCAGGGACTTCAACCGGCTCAGCGTCGGCGGCGGCGGCATCCAGAACACCTCGCTGGTCCAGGCCACGGCCGATGCCTGCGGCGTCGAGATTCTCGCCGGTCCGGTCGAAGCCACCTCCTGCGGCAACCTGATCGTCCAGATGATGGCCACCGGCCATCTGTCCGACCTGCCCGCGGGTCGCCGGCTGATCCGCGACTCCTTCGACTTCGCCAGCTACTCGCCGCGGGACACCGGGGCATGGGACACGGCGGCTGAGCGGTTCGAGGCGCTGCTTTGAAGCGTTTCCTCGCTCGAAGCTCGACCCCCTGAAGGGGAACCACGTACCTCCGCTGCCCGCTACCACTCGTCTCCCAGCCCGTAGCGGCCGGCGAGTTCAAGAAGCTCCTCGCGCATCGGCCACTCGTCCGGCCGCTCGCTGACCTCGTGACGCTTGCTCGCACCCTTGAGCATCATGCAGCCGGTGTTGTCGCCGATCGCCTTGACCTCCTCAATCTCCTCGGTCGAAAGCCGGACCTCGGGCAGGACCGCCAGTTCACGAATCCGCTCCTCGATGGGCCGGGCCTGCTCACTGGTCTCCTGGATGAAGGTCGGAACCACGCTCTCCACCGGCTTCTGGCTGAGGTTCCAGATCGCGGCGAACTGGACCATGGAAAGCCCGTGCCGCTCGGCGATCGGGCGCATCTTCTCGATCTTCTCGAGACCATGCTCGACCCAGCCCTCGGGACGGTAGGCCCGGTGATCGCCGGGCTTGAACTCATGCCCCGCCTGCATGTCGCCAAAGAAAAGTCCGCCGAAGTCGACCACGCGCGTCAGCACCTTCACGTCGTGCTTGTCACATGCCGGCAATGCCAGCCCCACCGGCCACGGCTCGAGCGGATTGAGGATCAGCATCGCCCAGTCGATCATGTCGCCGAATTGCTCAAGGCAATGCACCAGATCGAGCGTGAATCCATTCGCCGGCCCCGGGGCGATTCCCAGGCGATCCGCCAGGCCCTCCTCCTTGAGTCCGGCCATCGCCTGCCAGACCGCCTCGCTGGTGTAGCCGAGCTCGTCCGGGTTGTGCAGCATCACGAGGTCGAAGCGATTGGTCCCGCAGCGTTCCAGGGACTTCTCGCAGGCCATTCGGAGGTATGACTTGTAGCCCTCCGGGCCGCGCAGTTCGGGATCGGTGAAACGCGGATAGCCGCGATTCCCCTGGCGTTGGCCCTCGTAGAAATCATGGCCCAGCGTGCCGACGAGACAGTAGCTCTCGCGATTGACGCCCTCGAGAGCCTGCCCGATCAACTCATCCGCCTTGCCGTTGCCGTAGACATCCGCGGTGATGAAGGTCCGGAAGCCGGCCTCGTAGGCGAGGCGGATGCACTCGATGTAGCGTTCCTCGCTCAGCGTTTCGCCGAAATGCATGAAGCGCCCGCCGCTCCAGGTGCCGTAAGCCGTGGTGGTCAGATCCATGCCGGGGAAATAGGGCCGCAAGGCCCGCTGGTCAACGGCGGGAACCCCGAGGACCCGAAGGAAACGCGGACTTGTCCACCCGACAACCGCCGGACAAGCTCGCGGTCATGGAGAATCCTTACATGAGCTCCGGTGTCGATCCGATCTCCCGCAGCGAAGGCAACGTCATGACCCCGACGCTCATCCAAGCGCTTGCCGGCACCAAGCCCTGGGTGCAGTTCTGCTCGATCATCGGTTTCATCATCACCGGTCTGATGCTGCTGGCCGGTGTCGGAATGATGATTGCCGGCGGGTTCATGGCGACAACGGGCGACAGCCCCGGGATGGGAGCGATGGGCATGGCGCCGCTTGCCCTGATGGGTGTCGCCTACCTCGTGATCGCGGGCTTCTACTTCTTCCCTTCGCTCAAGCTCTGGCGCTACGGGTCGCAGATCGCCTCATTCATCGGAAGCAACTCGGTGACCGACCTCGAATCCGCCCTCGAAGCCCAGCGTTCCTTCTGGAAGCTCGCAGGCATCCTCATCTGTGTCGGAATCGCCCTCTACATCGTCTTCATGATCTTGATCTTCGCCGCCGCCGCCGGCAGCGCGATGCTGTTGCCGTCACCCGCCCCCTAGTCCTTCTGGGGCTCCCACGAACGGGACTTCACGACCTTGATCGCCCCCTGTAGACGGGTGGAAAGCCCTCCACCGCTGCCGGCGGTGATGGTCTGGACCGTCTGATACTCCTCCCGCATCAGCACGGGATGCAGCAAGGACGCCCAGATCCTGCCCTCGCTGATCGAGATCTCCGCGTCCCGCTCCTTGCCCAGGAAGTCGACCTCGGAGCGCACCGAAAGGTCGCCGGTCACGGAAAACACGCCGCATGGATGGCCTCCGACGGCCTCCTCACCTTCAAAGACAAGCTCGATCCGCCCGCTCACGTCGGCTGCTTGAATCATCCGGATGGCGCTGCCGGTGAGGACCACCCGGTCGCCCGGCTTCCATCGCCGCGACGAGGAAAACCACTGCGCCCGCGGGTGGGCACCGGTTTCCACCAGCAGCCGCGGAATCGCAGTGTTCATCGATTGTGCCCAGTTCACCTTGCGGAACTCTCCCGAGGCACTCCCATCGACGCTCCATCCGTCCTCGGTGAGGACAAATCCCAGCGACTCACCCTCGAGATCCGAGGCCCCGGCCGGCACCGCTGCATTTTCCTCCTGGTCGGGAAGGATCCGCCGCCCCGCCTTCTCCAAGGTGATCGTGAACCGACCCGGATACTTGTCGTAGACGACCTCGGTTTCCAGAATGTGGTCCCAGCGGGTATTCTCCGATCCCAGCTCCGATTTTTCGACCACGCGGACCCCGTCGTGATCACGCGAGACGCGAAGCCGCCCGGTCACCGTCCCGGGAAAATCGAGGTCGCGACGGAAGCTCACTCCGTCTTCATGGCGTTGCACTTGAGCCGCCAAAGCCGGATCGACCTCGCCTCCGGGCTGTGGGGTTGTCGGCGCCAGTTTGGCAATCTCCCCCTTGCCCAGCAGTTCGCCCACCTTGTCACATCCGCCGAGCAGCAGGGAGGCCAGGGACAGGGCGAAGACGGGCAAGGCTCTCATCGAGTGACACGATTAAACCAAGGCCGGACGCGCCTGACCAGTCCTCATCCGGGGCCGCCCGCAGCATTCCGACAGATCAGGCGCTGGTCCATTTCGAGAGCCGGAGCATCCTCCGCCGCCTCACCCACGAGCTGCGCGGGCACCCCGGCCACGGTGGAATGGGGCGGCACATCCGTGAGCACCACGCTGCCCGCTCCGACCTTCGCCCCTTCCCCGATTTCCACCCGTCCGAGAATCTTGGATCCAGCGCCAAGCAGCACCCCGGAACGAACCACCGGATGGCGGGCCCCGGTCTGTTTGCCGGTACCGCCGAGGGTCACCTCGTGGAGGATGGACACATCGTCCTCGATGATCGCCGTCTCGCCCACCACGAAGCTGGTGGCGTGGTCGAGCAGGATGCCGCACCCGATCCTCGCCGCCGGATGGATGTCCACCGCGAACACCTCGCTGGCGAGGCTCTGGAAATACAGCGCCAGCTCGATCCGGTCCCGCTGCCAGAGGTGATGCGAGATGCGGTAGGTCGAGATCGCCATGAAGCCCTTGAAAAAGAGCAGCGGCTGGAGCGGCGAATCACAGGCCGGATCGCGCTCGACGATCGCGCAGATGTCGCGCGCCATGCTGGCGACCAAGGTTTCATCCTCGGCGAGGATCCCCGTGAGCAGTGGATTGAGTTCCTCGCGGGTCATGTCCTCGCGGGCCAGCTTCCGCGCCAGCCGGACGCCGGCGGCCTGTCCCAGGGACGACTGCTTGAGAATCACATCCTCGATCAGCACACGCAGCCCGTGCTCCTCCTCGTGGATGGCGGACGCCCGATCTCGAATCGACTGCCACACAGCCTCGACATCCACCTGTGGAGCACGGCAGATTCTCACCGGAGCGTCTTCTCCGGTGGTCGTGCCGTTCTGCTGATCTGAATCCATGCGAATCTCCCAGAAACTTGAGTATGCGTGCCGGGCCATGGCGCAGCTCGCGCGCCGCCATCCTGAGCGCACCCTTACACGTCTCGACGAACTCGCGCAACGGGAAGCCGTGTCCTCCTCGTTTCTGGTGCAGATCCTCAACGACCTCCGCCGGGGCGGCCTGATCGAGAGCAAGCGCGGCAAGGCCGGCGGCTACCTGCTCGCCCGGGAACCCGAAACCGTCAGCCTGCTCGACATCGTGGAGGCGGTGGATCCCTCGCTGCTGACCAACTCGACCCGCGGCGACGGCGAATCCGGCGAGGGCGTCCGGCGTGCGTGGCAGGGCATCGCCGGCGCCACCCGGGAGCAATTGGCGGGCATTCCGCTCAAGCACCTGATCGCCCGGGGCGACGCGCCGATGTACTACATCTGACCCGGCTCAGGATTCCGCCGAACGGGGCACCAGTTCGAGCATCACCTCCGCCGATCCGCGCCGGACCTTGACCCGGACCGCTCTTTCCGGCTGCAGGAGGAAAAAGGCATTCACCGCATCCCCGTAGTCGGCCAGACGCCGGCCGCCGATCTCCGTCAGCACGTCCCCCGCCCTCAGGCCTGCCTCCGCCGCCGGCGAGCCGGCGACCACACGCTCCACCTTCGTGCTGCCACTCTCGGGATTGAGGACGAGCCCGATCCAGGCCTTTGAAACGCGGCCGTCGCGCGAGTCATCCAGCACCCGCCGCACCACCTCGACCGGCAGCGCGTAGAAAAGCCCCTTTCCCGCAGGCTGGTGGGCCAGCGCCACCACCCGCCCGCCCGCGTCCAAGAGCGGCGTTCCAGGCCTCGGCGGCGGACCATTCGTCGTCAGGCGCAACAGCGTGAAGGGCAGGTAGCGTCCGCCCACCCGCTCCACCCGGTCACGGATCTGATAGTTTCCCCTGCCGCCGGCATCCTTCAAGACCCCGCCGGCAGGCGCCACGGCAGCCAGCGGCAAGCCCGATCCGAGATTTCCCCGGGCTCGAAAGACGACCAGACGGGAAACAGGATCCACCACGCTGCCGTCCATCGCGGCAGTGGCGCCCAGCAACCGGGCCTGTTGCAGGTCCTTGCCCGCCACGCCGAGCGTCACCACCTCGCGGCCACCGGCGACGACAAAGGCCGCCGCTTCGGCCTGATTGGAACCAAAACTCGAACTCAAGCCGGGAGCCGCCGATGCCTGAGTGATCAGCAAAGCCAGTCCGAGACCGAGCGGTCTCCGCTTCCCGAGGGGGGACATCGGGGCAGGGTCGGTCAGAACTCCTGCTCGCCCAGCTTCCCTTCGGAAGTCGGGCGGAGGTCCAGTTCGCCGAGCTGGCTTGGAGTGGTGTCCTCTGCGGGCACCGTCACCGGATGATTGACCGGCTGCAGGGCGGGTTGCTCGATTTGCTGCCCACGGGGCATCGAGAGAACCATCACCATGACGGCGGCGTAGGCCACTCCGGCACCGCAAGCCCACTTCGCCCAGCCCGGGTCGGCGAGCCATTCATTGAATCGCTGCCACAGCGTCAGGCGACTCCCCTGCTGAACCGCTTCCTCGCGGCGGCGCAGGTGGAATTCCCGCAGGAGATCCTCCATCGTTCCCTCAGGCGGCTTCTCGTGGCGCTTGAGCGAAAGCAGGTTCCCGAGCTGTTGGTCAGTCATGTTCACGGCGTCGGATGGTTAAAGAATCTAAAATATTCACCTAAATGCAAGATCTTTTTTTAAAAACGCTGTTCCCAGAAGTCTTGCAGGTAGGTTTGGAGCTGTTGATGGGCGTAGTGGAGTCTCGACCGGACGGTGCCGACCGAGACCCTCAGGATCCCGGCGATTTCGCCGTGTGGCAGACCCTGAACGTCGAACAGTGTCACCACCGTTCTGTGGGGTTCTGACAGGCGTTGCATGGCTTCGTTCAATCTTTTCTGCAGCTCGTTGACGTTGGTGTGGCGCTCGGGGTCGGATTCCCAGCCGGTTTCCACCAGTGCGGGGTCCTGCTGCACCGCTGAATCCATGTCGTTGAGGCTGAGCCCGCTCCTCCGTTTGCGCTTCTTGAGGAAGTTGAGCGTCATGTTCACCGCGATCTGGTAGATCCAGGTGTAGAAGGTGGACTTGCCCTTGAATTTCGGCAGCGACTGGTAGGCCCGGGCGAAGACGTCCTGGAGGACGTCGTGGGTGTCCTCCTTGTTGGAGGTCATGTTGTACACCAGCCCGTAGAGCTTGTCCCCGTACTTGAGAATCAGCTGGTCGAAGGCACGGGTATCCCCCTCGCGGGCGCGCTGAACAAGATCGGCGTCCGCATCCGGCCTGGGGGTGTCATCCGGCATGAACGGGCTGTAAGGGGTGAACGCCCCGAGGCTACACGCAGCGGGCCTTCTGTCAGCAAGGAAAGCGATCCGGACTTGGCCCGCGGGCGCGATTCCTCCAGCCTCCCGCCATGCCCACCGCCGAACTCATCCGTTCCGCCATCCGCGACATTCCCGATTTCCCGAAACCCGGCATCATCTTCCGCGACATCACCCCGGTCCTGGCCGATGCCGAGCTGTTCCAGCACTCGATCAGCATGATCTGCGAGACGGCCGGCACGGTGAAGATCGACAAGGTGGTCGGCATCGACGCCCGAGGGTTCATTTTCGCCGCAGCGGTGGCCGACCGCATCGGCGCGGGCTTCGTTCCGGTCCGCAAGGAAGGCAAGCTGCCGTGGACCACCCGCGGCCTTTCCTACACGCTCGAATACGGCGAAGCGGCCGTCGAGATCCACGAGGACGCGATCCAGCCCGGTGAAAAAGTGCTGCTGGTCGATGACCTGCTCGCCACCGGCGGGACCGCCTCGGCCGCGGTGAAACTTCTCGACGGCCTGCGGGCCGACCTGATCGCCGCCACCTTCCTGATCGAGCTGACCGGCCTCGGCGGCCGCGAAAAGCTCGGCAATCACCGCATCGAGTCCATCATCTCCTACCACTAGCCCGGTTGCGTCATTCAAAGATTCAGCATTCGACATCCACCCTGCCATGTCCTTCGACCACTACTCCGCCTCGCTGCTCCGCTATCCGGAATTCGGCTTCTCGCTCGACACTTCGTTGCTGGAGGTCGGCGAGGAAGCCCTCGACGCACTCACCCCCGATATCGCCCGCGCCTTCAATGACATGAAGGCCCTGGAATCGGGAGCGATCGCCAACCCGGACGAAAACCGGATGGTCGGCCACTACTGGCTTCGCAATCCCTCGCTGGCTCCCAGCGAGGAGATCCGCAACGCCATCACCCGCCCCCTGCGCGCGCTCAAGGACTTCGCCGAACACGTCCACACCGGGAACATCGCCCCCCCGTCCGGCGGCGCGTTCCGGCAAATCCTGCTGATCGGCATCGGCGGCTCCGCGCTCGGCCCCCAGTTCGTCGACGACGCACTCGGTGCGCAGGCAAAAATGCCCATCCTGTTCTTCGACAACACCGACCCCGCCGGCATCGACCGGACGCTGGCCTCGATCGGTCGCAAGGGACTGGCCTCGACCCTGGTGCTCGTCATTTCAAAATCGGGAGGAACCCCCGAGACGCGAAACGGCATGGTCGAGGCCAAGGCCGCCTACGACGCGGCCGGACTGGACTTCGGCAAGCACGCCGTGGCGATCACGGGCGAGGGATCCAAGCTCCACCAGTTCGCCGACGAACACGGCTTCATCGCCCGCTTCCCCATGGAGGACTGGGTCGGGGGACGGACCTCGGTCATGTCCACGGTCGGCCTCGTGCCCGCCGCCCTTCAGGGTCTCGACATCGATTCCTTTCTCGCCGGCGCCGCGGCGATGGACGAGCAGACCCGCCGCACCGATGCGCGGACAAATGCCGCCATGCGCCTCGCCCTGTGCTGGCACGTCGCCGGCAACGGACGCGGCGAGAAGGACATGGTCGTCCTCCCCTACAAGGACTCGCTGGTGCTCTTCTCGAAGTACTTGCAACAGCTCGTCATGGAGTCGCTGGGCAAGGAGAAGGATCTCGACGGCCGGGTGGTCAACCAGGGCATCGCCGTCTATGGCAACAAGGGTTCGACCGACCAGCACGCCTACGTCCAGCAACTTCGCGACGGCGTCGCCAACTTCTTTGCCACCTTCATCGAGGTCCGCAAGGGGCGCGACGGCGACACGATCGAAGTCGAGCCCGGTAGCACCTCGGCCGACTTCCTGCAGGGCTTCCTGCGTGGCACCCGCAAGGCCCTGCACGAGTCCGGCCGCCCCTCGATCACCATCTCGATCCCCGAGGTGACCCCCTTCCAGGTCGGCGCCCTGATCGCCCTCTTCGAGCGGGCCGTTTCCTTCTACGCCTCGCTGGTCAATATCAACGCCTACCACCAACCGGGCGTCGAGGCCGGCAAGAAGGCCGCCGCCGCCTTCCTGGAAACCCTGCACGCGGTCGGCAGCCGGGTGACCGGGGATCCGAAAACGGCGGCCGAGATCGCCTACGAGATCGATGCCGACACCGAGGACGTCTACCACTGCCTGAGCCACCTGGCCGCCAACGGCGACGCCCAGATTTCCCTCGGCAAGGAGCCGAAGCACGACACCTTCTCACTGTGAGCGGGTCCCTGTGAGCGGAGCCGCGGGGTGGTGCCCCGCCCTCCCCGTCAACGGCGCAGTTCCGCCTCGATCTGGGCCACCTGACTGCGGATTTCGATGTCGGTTTCGATCCGCTCGGTGACCTTGCGGACGGCGTGGATCACCGTTCCGTGGTCGCGGCCACCGAAGGCCTCGCCGATTTCCATCAGCGACGACTTGGTGAGCCGCCGGCTCAGATACATCGCAATCTGACGCGGGCCCGCGATGCTCGCCGGGCGGCGACGGCTGGCCATGTCCGCCAGACGCATGTCGAACCGCTCGGCCACCATCCGCTGGATGGCATCGATCGAGACCTGCTTGCCGTTTTCCTCGCGGAAAAGGTCGCGCAGCAGGTGCTCGACCTTGTCGGGCGTGACCCTCTCGCCGGCGAGCGAGGAATAGGTTCCCACCCGCATCAAGCCGCCCTCGAGCCGGCGGACGTTGGTGCGGATCCTTTCGGCCAGCATCCGCACGATGCCTTCGTCGAGCTGCAGTTTCCACTCCCTGACCTTGTGCTGGAGGATCGCCAGCCGGGTTTCGAACCCCGGAGGCTGGAGTTCGACCGTCAGGCCGCACTCGAAGCGCGACACCAGCCGCGGCTCCAGGCTCTGGATCTCGGAGGCCGGGCGGTCGCTGGTGAGCACCACCTGCCCCCGCCCGTCGAGCAGGGTGTTGAAGGTGTGGAAGAACTCTTCCTGGGACCGCTCCTTGCCGCTGAGAAACTGGACGTCGTCGATCAGCATCAGGTCCGCCGTCCGATAGCGCCGGCGGAATTTCTCGAGCCCGCCGGTGCGAACGACATCGATGAACTCGTTGATGAACCGTTCACAGGTCAGGTAGACGATTTTCGCCCGGGGATTCCGTCTCAACCACTCCTGGCCGATCGCCTGCATCAGGTGGGTCTTCCCGAGACCGGGCCCGCCGTGAATGAAGAGCGGGTTGTAGCCGGTCCCCCTGCCCAGGGCCACCGCCTCGCAGGCCGCGTGAGCGAACTGGCTGTTGACGCCCACCACGAAAGATTCGAAGCCGAAGGAGGGATTCAGGCCGACCCGCTTCAGGCGCCGGTCGAGAGCCTCCGCCTCATCCGAAATCGGCTCGCTCGCCTCGAACCAGTTGTCCGCATCCTTTTCCATGGCCACCTCCGCTCCGTTGCCGGGCTGACCATCATGAACCTCCAGCCGCACCTGTGCAATCTCCGGAATCACATTCCGGACCGCCGCCGTCAGCTCGTTCAAATAGTTGGTCTCGATCCAGACCTGATGGATCTCATTCGGCACCGAGACCTCGACGTGACGGTCATTGACCGCGCTCAATCGCGATGCCCGGAACCATCGGTCGTAGGCATCGCCGCTTACCAAGCCACGCAGGTGCTCGCACACCTTGCTCCAAACCTCTTCCTCCCTGGCCCGATTGTTCCCGTAGTCCAACCCTGCCGTCGCCTCCTCCCGTTCCATCTTTTTCCAATCTCAATCACTAAGGGTTTCCCGATCGCGCTCCCCGTTCCGACCCCCGATCGGACGTGCGCTTCCCCAACAGAAAAGCGACCCGGCGTGGTTTCGAAAACTCCTTAGAATCCCACTCTAACAATTCGCTCGTTCCGCAACGAATTTTCAAGGGTTCCACGCCCATCGATTTTTAAAATCTTGACCTTGGATTTCGTTAAATTCGCTGAACCAATTCACCCGCAACCACTGCTTCCAGGATGTTTCCACGCTTTGATCCTGTGGCGCTTGCGAAATATTTTCACGCACACGCCAAGGGTTTCGATTCCGTCACATTCACGGCTCCGGGTTCGGCTCCTCCCGCGACCGGCACAAAAGTTCACGACGCGGCCGACCCAACCCTGGCCCTCGCGGGCAGGTAGCCGGCCAGGAAGGTGATGAGCGCGGTGACCGGCCAGGCCCAGACGTAGCTCCAGAGGGGTTTGACGACTCCCTCTGCAAGCGCCTCGGCATCAAAGGTACCGAACACCCCCAGCCATTCCAGGGAGACGTTCGCCTTCGCCAGCAGGACCCACAGGTCGGGCCGGCAGAGCGCGACCAGCACGAAGGACACCGCCGCCCCGACCGCCAGACCGCGAATGCTTCCACGGCCCAGAATCGCGCAGCCCATCAGGGCCAGCAGCGGGCCCATGGTGTAGGTCGTCATCCCGAAGGCCAGCGGCAGAATCGGAATGCCCTCGCGGGCAATGTTCAGCAGCCAGGTGAAACCGGTCAGGATGATACCCCAACCAATGACCAGCATCCTCGACTTCCACACTAGATTCATCGTCTCCAGCTCCTCGTCGCTGCGGTCCTCGGGGTGGTAGAACATCGAGAGCGTGGTCTGGCTCAGCGCCGCCAGGATCGAGTCGAGACTGGAGATCGACGCCGCGAACACGCCCGCCAGGATCAGCCCGCTGAGACCCACCGGCAGCACCGTCGTGATCCACATCGGGAACACGTAGTCGGGCTTTCCGGGCTGCAGCACGTTGCTCTCGCCCACCGTCGCGGTTCCGGCCTCGACCAGCGCCGCCTCGGCCTCGGTGAAGGGATCCACATGGTAGTGAACGAAGAGCGCCGCGCCGACGAGCAGCATCAGCAGCGTCAGGACCTGGCCGAAACAGGAGAAGATCAACGCCTTGCCGGCCTGCTTGGCGTCGCGACAGCAGAACATCCGCTGGGCATTGAGCTGGTCGACCCCGAAGGCGGTCAGGTTCTGGAAGGGCACCGCGAGAATCGCGACCCAGAAGGTGAACTGGAGCTCAGCCTCGAATCCGAAGGTGAAGTCGAAGGTCCGGGTGCGGCCGAAACCCGAGGCGATTTCCCAGAACTCTCCCCAGCCGCCGTTCAGGCTGGCACAAATCCAGACCAGCGCGATCACCCCGCCGACGGTGAACAACAGGAACTGCATCACATCGGTCCAGATCACCGTCCGCATCCCTCCCATCAGCGTCCATCCGATGGCGAACATCCCGATGATCAGGATGCTCCAGTGGATTTCCAGCCCGGTCACCACCTGCAGCGGAATCGCGGCGACCAGCACCCGCACGCTCTGGCCGAGAATGCTGCCGAGGGTGAAGAGCACCGTCGCGAGCTGCTTGGCCGCCCGACCCAGCCGACGCCCCATGTAGTCGTAGGGGCTGTAGATTTCCTGCTCGTAGTAGAGGGGCACCAGGTATTTCGCCACCAGGAAGCGGGCGAGGATCGAGCCGATCGCCCACTGCAGGTAGGTGAAGTCGCCGTTCAGCGCGAACAAGGTCCCCGGCACCCCGATGAAGGTCACCCCGCTGATCTCGGTGGCGATGATCGAGCCGCTGACGGCCGGCCAGGGCAGGGAACGGCCGCCGAGAAAGAAATCGCGGATCGTGGCCTGGGCTCCGCTCATCCGGTGCCCGATCCAGGTGCAGAGGGCCAGGTAGCCGAAAAGCACCAGCCAATCCACCACGGTGAAGTGCGTCTCAATCGCTCCGATCAGCATGGCGCACGCTAGGGAATGGCCCCCACCCCCGTCCACGCCCGAATTGATGGGTTCATGGGTTCATGGGTTCATGGGTTCATGGGTTCATGGGTTAACGGGCTCACGGGCTCACGGGCTCACGGGGTCATGCTTTGGCACTTGGAACTTTTCACTTGGAACTTCGGGCTCTGGCACTTGGAACTTTTCACTGGGAACTTCGGGCTTTGGCACTTGGAACTTCTCACTGGGATCTCCGATGCGCAGCCTCGCCGCATGCACGACCTCGCCGACCTGCTCCGCCGCCGGCTCGAGATCATCGCCGATCACGCCTGGCGGGATCGCGATGCCGCCGCCCACCTCGATGCCCTGCGTCAGGTCTCCGAAGACATCGCCGCATGGCACGACCAGCACCGCGGCACGCTTCCCGCCCGACTCGAGCATTTCCTCACCGGTTGCTCGTACGACAAGGCGCTCGCCTTTGTCGAAGCCGCCGCCGCTGACACGAAATAAGTCGGATTCGTCACGGGGCGCTTGCGCCTGCCATGCGCTGGCCCTTAGGCTGCGGCCAGCGCTTTTCTCGTGAGTTCCGGCGGCAACCACATCACCGGCATCCTCCCAGCCCGCTGGGGGTCCAGCCGCTTCCCCGGAAAGCCCCTTCATCCGATCGCCGGCAAGCCGCTCATCCAGCACGTCTGGGAACGCTGCCGCCAATGCGGAAAGCTCGATGAACTCGTCATCGCCACCGACGACGACCGCATCCTGAAGGTCGCCGAAGCCTTCGGAGCGCATGCCGTGATGACCTCGCCGCACCACCCGACCGGCACCGACCGCCTGGCCGAGGCCGTTCGCGCGATTCCGGCCTCCACCCACATTCTCAACATCCAGGGCGACGAGCCTCTGATCGATCCGGCACTGATCGATGAGCTGGCCCAGGCCATGATCGACGATCCGGGCCTCGACATGGCCACGGCGGCCAACCCCATCGGCCCCGACGACCCGGCGGTCGCCGACCCCAATGTGGTCAAGGTCGTGACCACCCTGACCGGCCGCGCCCTCTACTTCTCCCGCTCTCCCCTTCCCTATTTCCGCAATGCGGTGGAGGGACTGGCGGTGTACCGCCACAAGGGCATCTACGCCTACACCCGCCCATTCCTCGAACGCTTCGTCACCTGGCCGCCCTCGCCGCTCGAGCAGGCCGAGTCGCTCGAACAACTCCGCGCCCTCGAAAACGGTGCCTCAATCCGGGTTCTCGTCACCGACGACACCTCCCCCGGGGTCGACACGCCCGAACAGGCCCGCGAAGTCGAACTTCTTCTCTCCACCACCGCTCACTGATCACCGCTTACTCGGCACTCCCATGAAATACATCTTCGTCACCGGCGGCGTCGTCTCGTCCCTCGGCAAGGGCCTCGCCGCCGCCGCCATCGGCACCCTCCTCGAGCACCGCGGACTGAAGGTGCTGATGCAGAAGTTCGACCCCTACCTGAACGTCGACCCGGGAACGATGTCGCCCTTCCAGCACGGCGAGGTCTATGTGCTCGACGATGGCGCCGAAACGGACCTCGACCTCGGCCACTACGAGCGCTTCACCTCGGGCGTCCTTTCCCAGATGAACAACCTCACCTCGGGACAGGTCTTCGACTCCGTGATCCGGAAGGAGCGCAAGGGCGACTACCTGGGCAAGACCGTCCAGTTCATCCCGCACGTCACCGACGAGATCAAATCACGCCTGCATCAGGTGAAGAACGACAACCAGGACGTCGATGTCCTGATCACCGAGATCGGCGGCACGGTCGGCGACATGGAGGGACTGCTCTTCCTCGAGGCCCTACGGCAGTTTGCCCTGGAGGTGGGGAAGGAGAACGTCTGCTTCATCCACGTCACCCTGCTGCCCTTCATCAAGGCCGCCGGCGAGGTGAAGACCAAGCCGACCCAGCAATCGGTCGCCAAACTGCGCGAAATCGGCATCCAGCCCGACATCATCATCTGCCGCACCGAGGCGGACCTCGACGAGGACAACCGCCGCAAGATCGCGATGTTCTGCAACGTCGAGCACAAGAACGTCGTGGCCTTCCGCGACGTCGCCCACACCATCTACGAGTGCCCGCTCGACCTGCGGCGCGACAAGATCGACCGCCTGGTCGTCGACCGCATCGGTCTCGGCCACACCCCATCCCCCGACCTCGAGGATTGGGAGGCCTTCGTCGACAAGGTCATCCACCCGAAGAACCGCGTGACCATCGCGGTCGTGGGGAAATACATCGAGCTTCAGGACGCCTACAAATCCATCTACGAGTCGCTGATCCACGCCGGTGCGAAACACGACACCAAGGTCGCGATCGTCCGACTCGAAGCCGAGGCCATCGAGCAGCATGGCGCCAAGTCGGTCGTCGGTGACGTCGACGGCCTGCTGGTGCCCGGCGGCTTCGGGGACCGGGGCATCGAGGGCAAGATTCTCGCTGCCAAGTATGCCCGCGAGGAGGGCATCCCCTTCTTCGGCATCTGCCTCGGCATGCAGATCGCCACCATCGAGTTCGCCCGCAACGTCTGCAAGCTGCGCAACGCCAACTCGACCGAGTTCGACAAGAACACGAAGTATCCCGTGATCTGCCTGCAGGAGGAACAGAAGGGCGTCGAGGACATGGGGGCGACGATGCGCCTGGGCTCCTGCGAGAGCATCCTTTTCGCCGGAACCCGGGCCTCGGATCTCTACGACGGCGCGGATCGCATCCACGAACGCCACCGTCACCGCTACGAGTTCAACTCCGACTTCCAGGACCGGCTCCAGGAAGCCGGACTCGTGATCTCGTCGGTGTCCGCCGCCGAGGGCCTGGTCGAGATCATCGAGATCCCCGAGCACCCGTTCTTCCTCGCCGCGCAGTTCCACCCGGAGTTCCAGTCCAAGCCGAACAAGGCCCACCCGCTCTTCTCCGGCTTCATCGAGGCGGCGCTCAAGCACTCGCAGGCCCATCCGCCGCGCAAGGATTGAGTCCGGTGGGAAACCCGAGGGAAAGCACCGAGGTTGTCCCACACGGTCCCAGCCTCACTCTCCCTCCGGTTTCCTTCGCGTGGAAGATTTCAGCTTTTCAGCTTTTCAGCATTTCCGCTTTTCCCTACGACTCCGCCCCCGCAAAGGACCCGTATTTCAACGGATAGAATGGCGGCCTCCGAAGCCGCAGATGCAGGTTCGATTCCTGCCGGGTCCGCCAGCCGTCGACAAGCCTTCGGCTGGCAGGTCGCTTCTGCAAATCTCTTGCATTTGCAGGCTTGGGGCTTTTGATTGGGTCCGAGGCTGCAGGCCGGCCTCCCTCTGAACATGCGCGGCTCGCCCCTGATCCGAACCATCGTCGTACTGCTGGCCCTCCTTGCAGCGGCCTTTGGCATCCGGAAAATCGCCGTCGATCCGGTGTCGGCGCCCGTCCAACCGCCGGCGCCCGTCGCCGGCGCCGCGTCCAGCGCCCCGTTCTTCCTCACCTTCTCCGCCCCTCCCTCCGAAGTCATTCTCGAGAGTGCGGGCGAAATTCTCAAACTCCGGCCGGAGGGCACCACGGCCCACGGTTCGATCAAGCTTTCCGACGACCACCCCACCCTCTTCGTCTCGATCCTGTGGGACGCCGGGGACGATTCCGTGCCGCGCTTTGCCAAGCTCACGCTCGAGCCTCCCGGGCAAGCAACCAAGACGCGGACCTTCGACGGACTCGGGGCGATCGATGACGTTTGGGAACTCCATCTTCACCCTTGAGCGAAATCCACCACGACTGCTGCGAGCACCACGACCACCACCACGAGTTGGTGGTCGAAGATCTGTGCGTGACCTACCGCAGGCACCTCGCCCTCGACCGGGCCGGCTTCGCCACCTCCTGCGGCAACCGCGTGGCCCTCATCGGTCCGAACGGGGCCGGCAAGACCACCCTGATCAAGGCCATCGCCGGGCTGGTCCCGCGGTCCGGCGGTTCGATCCGCTGGCGCGGCACCGCCGTGAGAAAATGGTCCCGGGAATTCGCCTACCTTCCCCAGCGCGAGGAGGTCGACTGGTCGTTTCCGATCACCGTCCGCGGCCTGGTCGAAATGGGGCGTTATCCGCAGACCGGATGGTGGGGACGCTTCAAGCCAACCGACCGGGACGCCGTGGAACGGGCCATCGAGGCCCTCGAACTCGGCGAACTCCAGCACCGACAGATCCGCGAACTCTCGGGTGGCCAACAACAACGGGTCTTCCTCGCCCGCGCCATCGCCCAGGAAGCCCATGTGCTGCTTCTCGACGAGCCTTTCACCGGCCTCGACCGACGGGCGGCCGCCCAGCTCGGTGAACTCCTCTCGCGGCTGTCCCACGAAGGCCGGCTGGTGATCGCCTCCCATCACGACCTGCGCAGCGCCCCCGAGCTCTTCGACGAGGCGCTGCTGCTGGCCACCCGGCAGGTCCGTTTCGGCCCGGTCGCCGACGTTCTCACCCCCGCCCTTCTCGACCAAACCTTCGGCGTCCCGACGGGAAAGGAGCGCCGACCATGAAATCGGCACGCCTCACCCCGCCACATCTGTTTCGCCCCTGATAGAAAGCCCAAGCCCCCGCCTCAACCCTCTCCCACCTTTTCTTTTTCCTCATCCCAGAACCCTACTCGCCGCCAAACCATCCCATCCTCCATCAACGATCTTCTCCATAACCCCTTTTTCCAGCGCGCGCTGGCCGCGGCCCTGCTGATCGGCTTTTCCAACGGCTTTTTCAGCGGCTTTGTCGTGCTCAGGAAGCACGCGCTTTCGGTCAGTGCGCTCTCCCACACCATGCTTCCCGGCATCGCGCTCGGCATCGTGGTCGCGGGTGCCCTCACCCAGCTCAGTGCCTTCCTCGGCGCACTTTTCGCCGCGCTTTTCGTCGGACTCGGGTCGGTCGTCGTATCGCGGGGCAAACGCGTCGCCCAGGGAACGGCGCTGGCCGTCATCTACACCACGGCCTTCGCCGCCGGGGTGGCCGTGCTGCCCCATCTGGACACCCGGCAGGAGCTCGAGCACTGGCTCTTCGGAGAAATCCTGGCGGTCGGCAACGGCGACCTCTGGACCATGTTCGGCATCGGCTCGCTGACCCTGCTCACGGTCAACCTCCTGATGCGCCCGATGCTGCTCACGCTCTTCGAGCCCAATGTGGCGGCCGCCCAGGGCGTGCCGGTACGGCTAATGCAGTACCTGCTTTTCGCCCTGCTGGCGCTGTCGCTCGTGGCCTCGCTCCAGGCCGTCGGCTGCGTGCTCTCGGTCGGCCTGCTGGTCGCCCCGGCCGCCACCATCTCGCTGCTCACCGACCGCACCTCGCTGCTCTTCTGGGGCGGCGGTCTGCTCGGTGCGGGCGGTGCCGTCGGGGGGGTCCTGCTGTCCGCCGCCTTCGACCTCAGCACCGGTCCCACCATTGTCATGGTCCTCGGTGGCTTCTTCCTCCTCGCCTGGATCTTCAGCCCCCGCTACGGCCTCCTCGCCGCCAGGCGGGCGTGATGGACCGCCGATTATAGAATCGGCCCTTCCGTCGGTGCAGGTCGATACCCCTCACACCCCCGAAATCGGGCGGGCCACATCCGGACAGTTTCTCAAGATTTCGTGATCCCTTGTGTAGAGCCAAACGCCGAGCGATCTCGCTCGTGCCACGTAGGCCGCATCGTAGAAACTCAGATTGCTCGCATTGGCTTCCGCCAGCACGACCTCGTCGTCGCGGTCCGCACAATAGCCGACCATCCTGACCTTTGGGGAATCGCATCCAGCTTGACCCACGCTTTGAGATTCCCTTCCCCCTTCTCCGGGCTACGCCCGCCCTTCACGCTTGGCGGCATCGATCTCCGCGGCGCTCAAAAAAACCCTCACCCTGTCCCGCAACGCGGCAGCTTGCCGGATTTCCCGCTCGACGCGGACCCGGCGCTCCTCGTCGGTCTCGGCAGCCTGGGATCGACTCAAATCCTCAATCACCTGCTGGTTCAAACTACGCCGGTTCCGTCGCGCCCGCTCCTTCAAAGCCGCGTGCAATTCATCCGGCACGTCCCGAATCGTCATGGTCTTCATGAAATCCATTCTAGTTCCACGAAATCAAAACCCAATCATTCTGACAGCATGGCCTTGCGAAATCGGATTCCACGCGTGGGGAGGCCTCCATCCCCGGCACAAGCTCTCTGCCAGCGTTGACCCTCACCCGTCCCGCGCCGGCCACATTCTCCCAAAAACCCGTGCCCGCCCCCTGTCTTTGTCCCACCCTCGGTGTTGTTTTCGGAGTCGAAACTGGCGCAAACCTACTCAAACGTAGCCCGCATCACGATTGACGCCAGAGTCACGATATCCCAACCTCCAGAAGCGTTCAAAATGCCCACCGCCACCGCACCACAACGCCGCTTCACCGGCCACGAAACTTTCGTCTGTCGCTATGCGTGGCTTCCAAAGGTGGTGCGGGAACTCGACCCCGACCGCAGCGGCAACCCGCTCCTCTTCAAAGACGAGGACGACGCCATGGTCCGTCTTGGCGTCGGGAAGAACATGGTCCGCTCGGCCAAATTCTGGGCGGAATGCACTGGAATCATCGAGGAGATCGAAGGTGGAGGCCATGGCCCGACCGAGTTCGGCCGCCTGATCCTCGGCCACGACGGCTACGACGAGTTCCTCCAACGCATCGAAACGCTCTGGCTCCTCCATTGGAAGCTCGCCACCAATCCAAAGCGCCCACTATTCCACTGGCAGCAGATGCTCAACCACTGGCAGCGTGCTGAATTCAGCGAGTCGGAGGTGCTGCCTTTCCTGATCCGAGGCCTGCGCACCGATGAGACGGTTAAGTCGGAGCGCACCTTCGCCGATGGCTTCCGCGTCTTCGTGAATTCCTACCTGCCGACCCGCGGCCGCAAGGGCGAAATTGCCGAAGACAATCTCGACTGCCCGCTGGTCGAGCTCGGCCTGCTTCAAAAGGTCGGGGAAAGGCTCAAGGACGCAAACACCCGCGAGCCGGTCTATAGCTTCGTGGTCGACCGCAAACCTGGAATCTCAAGCGCGTTGTTCGCCTACTGCATCTGGGACTACTGGCGGAATAGCCCCTACGACGGCCAGTCCTCTCTGGGCTTCCGCTTCGTTTCCTCCGCCGAAGGAAGCCCCGGCCAAATCTTCAAACTTCCCGAACTCGCTGTCCGCCCGCTACTCGACGGACTCTCATCTGCCACCGATGGCGCTTTTGCCTTCGTCGAGTCATCGTCCATGCAGCAAGTCGAAATGAAATCCGGCCTCACCGAGGAGGATCTTCTCCGGTTCATCTACACGCCCGCCGACTCATGACCCTCGTCAGCGACTTGTTGAATGTCAGCCCGCGTTTCATGCGCTCCGTGAATCTGGAGCGTGATTTCGCCGACCCTCAGTCCCTCGATGGCTACGTCACCACCCCGGACACGGTCACCCACCTCAAGCAGATCGCCAACGGCCTTCGCAAGGAATCCGGGCAGCGTGCGTGGCACATCACCGGCGACTTCGGCTCGGGAAAATCCAGCTTCGCCTTGGTCCTTGCGACCTTGATGGGCCGCCCTTCCTCGGAGATCCCTAAATCCCTCAAGGAACTTGGCACTGCGCTCGGCTTGGGCGCGAAAGCACCCCGTTTCCTCCCCGTTCTCGTCACTGGCTCCCGTGAAGCCATGTCAACAGCCGTTCTGCGTGGACTCGTCACCGCTTTGGAAAGCTCCCACGCGGGGAAAAAGAAATCGCCGACCCGCACCAAGGCGGCAGCTCTTCTCTCCAAGGGCGGATTTCAGGACCGCGAGGTCGTCGCTTTGGTCGAGCAAACGGCGACCGAACTGGTCCGCGCAGGCTCGTCTAGTGGACTACTTCTCATCATCGACGAACTCGGGAAGTTTCTCGAGTTCGCAGCCCTGAACCCCGACGCGCAGGACGTCTTCTTCCTCCAGTCGCTCGCGGAATCCTCGTCGCGCAGCCAGTCAGCACCGATCCACTTGGTGGGACTTCTGCACCAAGGCATCGTCGAATACGCCGATAAGCTTTCCATTACCGCCCAGCGCGAGTGGCAGAAGGTCGGTGAACGCTTCGGGCAAATCGAGTTCAAGCAGCCGCTCGGACAAGTCGCCACCCTCGTCTCGGCGGCACTTCGGGTAAATGACGGCGCGAAAGAGCTTCGAGGCTGGAAGTCCGCCGCCAAGGAAGCAATGACCGCAGCCGTGGAACTCGGCCTCTTCGGTCCCGCTCCCGGAAAAACGGAACTCGTCCGCCTTGCGCCGTCGCTTTACCCGCTTCACCCGACCGTCATTCCGGTTCTCGCGAAATTCTTCCGGCGCTTTGGCCAGAATGAACGCTCGTTGTTCAGCTTTCTCCTCTCGGCCGAACCCTACGCGCTCAGATCCTTCGCGGAGCAAGCCGCGTCCGCCGACACCACCTTCCGCCTTGCGGACTTCTACGACTTCGTCGCCTACAATTTTTCCCACCGTCTCGGCAGCCAGAGTTACCGCAGCCACTGGAACCACATCGACGCCGTCGTCCGGGGTGCCTCGGAAGAGGATCAGGAAACACAACAAATCCTCAAAACCGTCGGCATCCTGAATGTCCTCCAGGAACCGGAGCTCCATCCGACCTTGGACGTCGTTTCGCTCGCCCTCGGTCACCCCAAGGATCTCGAAAAGCGTCTACTCAAGCTCTGCCAGCGCGGCATCCTCTACAACCGCGGCCAGCTTTCCGGCTACTCGTTGTGGCCCCACGCCAGCGTCAATCTCGAGCAGCGCTTCATCGCCGCCACCGAGACCGTCACCCACAGCGCGCCCATCGCGTCCGTCGTTCAGGCCCGCCTGGACGCCCGTCCCGTGGTGGCCCGCCGCCACTACATCCAGACCGGCAATCTCCGCTCCTTCGATGTGCGATTTCTGACGGCCTCCGGCTTCGCCGCTGCGAATGCCGAACTCCAGGCCACCCACCCCTCTGATGGCGTGATCGCCGTGGTCCTCTGCGAATCCGCGGCCGAACGCGCCGAGGCGGAAAAGGCCGCCCGAAAGCGGAAGGACGATCCCCGTCTCCTCGTCGCCATCAGCCCGCCACTGGAGTCCCTCGCCAGCTATTCGCTGAATCTCGAACGCTGGCACTGGGTCGAGCGCTCCACCCCGGAGCTGAAGGACGACCGCTTTGCCGCCGAGGAAGTCGACCGCCAGATCAAGGCCGCCACCCAGGCGCTGGAGCTGCGCATCCAGGAATTCGTCGGCTTCCGTGGCACCGACGCGTCGAACTCCGTCTCCGGGGTCGCGTGGTATCACCAGGGCAAGGAACCCGCCGCGCTGAAGAGGCGCGAACAGTCCCTCCAGGAATTCCTCTCCAGTCTCTGCGACGATCTCTTCCAGCTCGCCCCACACGTCCGGAACGAACTCGTCAACCGCCACGCGATCAGCACCGCCGCAGCCAGAGCACGCCAACTGCTCTTCGTGGGCATGCTCCAGTCGGCCGACCAGAAACTGCTCGGACTTCCCGAGGACCGCTACCCGCCGGAGAAATCGATGTATCTCTCCGTGCTCGCGGCCGGCGGCGTCCATCGGGAGCGGAAAGGCAAATGGTCCCTCGACTTCCCAGCTGAGGACGAGGATCCGCTCCACCTGCGCCCGGCTCTAACCGCGATTGTCGGGAAGTTGGAGAAAGTGCCCGACCGCCGCGTGCCGGTCTCCGAGCTCTACGAGATGCTCCGGTCCGAGCCCTACGGCGTCCGCGACGGGCTCATTCCCATCCTGCTCCTCACCGTGTTCATCGTCCACGAAACGGAGATCGCGGTTTACGAGGACAATGTCTTCCAGCCGGAAGTGGAGGAGAACCTCATGATGCGCTTCGCGCGGCGCTGGGAAACCTTCGAGTTCCAGCTCTGCCGCATCCAGGGCGTCCGGAAGGTGCTCATTACCGAGCTGGCCGCCGTCGTCGATGCCGACAAGGCCGAAAGCTCGAAGATTCTCTCCATCGTCCGGCCCCTCTACCTGTTCGTCGCCGGATTGCAGGACTATGCCCGGCAGACCGACCAGCTCGCGCCGGAAACCCTCGCGCTGCGTAAACGCATCGATTCATCAGTCCGCGAGGCACCTCGCGAAAATCATGGAAGATCAAATCACGAGCCGCCGCAACTTCGTCACAGGGGCGTTACGGATCATAGCTATTTCCTGCGCAACGAGTATGCAAGGAAGTGCGCATGAGATTCCGAACATGACTCAGGGAGATCTTTCAGTCCTCGGTGATGCCTTCCCGGAAGAAACCCACTACCTTGGGCAGGTTTTCAACAATACGACGAACTCGTACAAACTTTTCTGGTTCCTATCCATCGTTGAGATCGTCAGCCGAAATGCCTCAGAAAGGCTTCCGTTGAATGAAATCTTCGCTGAAATGGTGGTTTCGGCGTGGCATCCGGTATCTCTGTTTCGGCTCTCACTTGGCAGGCAGGACAAATTGCAAGACCTGGTGCAAGAAGTTCAATTAGAGTCTGGCCTCGCGAACGACGCGAAGCCGACAGAGGTAAGAAAATGGATTCTTGCCTCTAACAGCATCAGCGCGAAGCTCGATTTCTTTCGGCGCTACGTGCCAACACGCTTTTTAACCCCCTGGTTCGGTGCTGAGCTTTCCGGGGTTCGGGATGACCTAAAGAGAACAAAACTGATCGTCGAGCAAGCCGCATTGAGTCAGAGACAATCCCCCTCGGCACCATACTTTTTCGAGGACGATGCGATTGTCATAAACACGTCGTGGTTGACCTTCTTCAGGAAGAACTTCGGCGTCGTTAAGGCGTTTGCCGAACACAACCTTACGCTATTTCTTCAGGCTAGGAATCCGAACATTCCCTCGGTGGTGAATAAGCTTCGAGCGCCGAGCGAAAGAAACTTGAATGAAGCCAAGAAGTTTTGGGGCGAAGCACGGCTTGGATTGCTCCGAGAGGGCCGAGGGAATGATTTTGTCGACATTTACACGGACAAAGAGCTCGGTGAGAAGTTCTCGATCGACCATTTTCTTCCGTGGTCATTTGTCGCTCACGATCTGCTGTGGAACCTCGTTCCCGTGGACAAGGCAGTCAATTCCAGCAAAGGCAACACATTGCCAGATCTGGATGAATACATGCCGAGATTTGCGCGTATTCACCTAGCGGCTATCCACGCAAATCGAAAAAAACCGAGGCTCTTGGAGCAGTATCTGGATTGCTTCCAACTCGACAACCAAGGCTTGCTTCGTCTTGGAGAAGAGGAGTTTCTCACCAAGTATCGAAGCGTGATTGTTCCGCAGTCGCAGCTCGCAATGAATCAGGGTTTTGCACACGGCTGGCGGTTCGTGCCTCAGTAACTCCAACTACTTGAACCGTTGAATTCTCCGGATCCAGATTCTTTTCTATGTGAAGAAAACCGCCATGTTTTGAACGTGTCTGGCGGCAAGGACAGTTCGGCATTGGCCTTGTTAATGGCCGGTCGTGTCAAGGGCTTCGAGCACTTCCGGCACGATGGCATGGAATACGTCTTCTGCGACACGCAGAAGGAGCTGCCGGAAACCTACGAATACCTCGCCCGGCTCGAAGCCGAGCTGGGTTCGAAGATCATTCGCCTGAATGCGAAGGCGGGCTTCGATCACTGGTACAAGCTCTTCAATGGCTACCTGCCCTCGCCGCAGAATCGCTGGTGTACGAAATACCTGAAGCTCAAGCCCTTCGAGGCCCACGTCGGAAACGACAATGTCGTCAGCTACGTCGGCCTCCGAGCCGATGAGGATCGCGTTGGCTACATCAGCCGGAAGCCGAACATCAAGACCCGCTACCCGCTGAAGGAGGCGGGGATCGACTACAACGGCGTGATCAAGATTCTCGAAGACAGCGGGATCGGGCTGCCGACGTTCATGAAGTGGGGACGCACCAATTCGGGCTGCACCTTCTGTTTCTTTCAGACGCCTTTTGAGTGGGCGAAGCTGTTTGAGCGCTATCCCGAGTACTTTGAGGAAGCCATGGGCTACGAAACCCTTGATCCCTCAGATCCCAACAAGCAGTTTACCTGGATGGAGGGGGCTCCTCTCAGCGCGCTCCTCGACAAGGAAGTACGCGAACGAGTGTTACAGTCTGGAATTCGACCTGCCGCTTCAAAATCAGACGGCAAACTGACCTCGATTTTCGGTGTGGGCGGCGGGTCGGCACCATCGTCCTGCCTTCTTTGTCAGAAGTAGGAACACCCTGCTCTTCGGAGTGATGTGTTTTGGTTTTCGTAAAATTGTGTGACATCAAAACCTAGAGGTAAGGTCGCGGTAATTACCCCTTTGTAGTTCAAGCGGTCGATTTGGAAGCCTGCCTTACCATTTACGACGACGGGGAAGGTCAGCACCCCGCGGATTTCGAGCGGACGTTCCTTTCCTTGCTCCAGGGGAACAAGAACGAGATCCCGTTCGTTCAGGGGAAGTACAACATGGGCGGGACCGGGGCGATCGTCTTCTGCGGGGAGCATCGCTACCAGTTGATCGGCTCGAAGCGCTTCGATGGGACGGGCGAGTTCGGCTTCACCCTGATCCGCAAGCACCCGCTTTCGGCTGAGGAGAAGAAAACCAAGAAGAACACCTGGTATGAGTATCTGAAGATCGACGGCAAGATCCCGAGCTTCCCGATCACCGAGTTGGACACCGGCCTGGCCGACCGAAAGTTCACCACCGGGACGATCATCAAGCTCTTCGACTACCAGTTGCCGTCCGGGAGCCGCGGTGGCCTGCCGCAAGAGGTGAGGCGGGCGCTGAATCAGTTCCTTTTCGAGCCGGCTCTTCCGATCTACCTGAAGGACAGCCCGGAACGCTATCCGAACAACAAGGTGCTGGAAGGGGACACCTTCGGCTTGAAGCGTCGGCTCGAAGAGGACGACAGCAAATACGTCCAGGAGCACTTCACCGACGAGCTCAGCCACAAAGGCGTCGGGACGATCAAGGCGACCTGCTACGTCTTCAAGGCGAAGGTGGATGGGAAGAGCGTCAAGGAGACCCGGGACAGCATCTCCCGCGAGTTCTTCCACGATGGAATGTGCGTCCTGTTCTCCCTGAACGGCCAGGTCCATGGCCACTTGGGCACGCAGTTCATTTCCACGACCCTCAAAATGCCGCTGCTGAAGAATCACCTGCTGATTCACGTGGATTGCACGGGCCTCGACTACGACTTCCGCTCCGAGCTTTTCATGGCGTCCCGGGATCGCCTGAAATCTGGTGACAAGACCGCCGAGCTGCGTCAGTTGCTCAAGGAGCTTCTGCTCAAGAGCCAGCTCACGGAGATCTACAAGCAGCGGAAGAACGCGATTTCGGTCGAGGGCGGCGATGCGAAGGACCTGCTCAAGTCGTTCTCGAAGAACCTGCCCTTCAACAAGGATCTGATGCGCCTCCTGAATCAAACCTTCAAGATCGAGCAGCAGGACGAGCAAAAGAAGAAGCAGGCCAAGCCGGAGAAGCCGAAGGAGAAGAAGCTCAAGGAGCCATTCAATCCTCAGCGCTATCCATCGTTCTTCAACCTCAAGGGCGGCGATGGGAAATCGTTCCTCACGATTCCTGAGCGTGATGAAAAGACCATCCAATTCGCCACGGACGTCGAGGACAGCTACTTTGATCGAAGCGAAGATCCCGGCGAACTCAAGGTTTCCATTCTCCAGCGCCGGAACAACGAGTCTGACGGCGGCGACTTGCCAGGGATGGTGGACACACCCGATGATCTTCTCGACATTCGTAAGTCCAGCCCGAAAGACGGAACCATCCGGATCGGACTTGGGGCCACCAGCGATCTGAAGGTAGGTGACGAACTTGAGATCAAAGCGACTCTCGGAGGTCCTGAGGATTTAGAATGCCGCTTCTGGGTCAAGATCACTGAGCCGGCTCAGAAGCCCAAAGAAACGAAGAAGCCCGATCAGGACGAAGAGCCTCCGATGGGGCTTCCGGATTACCAGCTTGTTTACGAAAAGGAACAGGAAGACTCACCCGACGTCCTGACCTGGGAAAAGCTCGGCGAATCCGGGATTGAGATGGATTGGGAAATCCCGATGCAGCCGCACGTCGGCGACGACGGTAACCTTGAGAAGGTTCTCATCAACATGGATAGCCGGGTGCTGAGAAACTTCATCAGCCGCCAAGGCGCGATCGGAATCGATCAGAAGGAGCTCGCGGAGAAAAAATACATCAGCTCCGTCTACTTCCACACGATCTTCCTCTACAGCATTACCAAAAATAAAAAGTACGAATTGAAACAGGGTGAGACGCCCGTGGATCTTCAAGACTACCTCAGAGACGTCTTCGCAAGCTACTACTCGGAGTTCCTTCTGAACTTCGGGATGGAGGACCTGATCTCGTCGATAGCGGACTAGGAATTCAGTTCTGCGAACGTCTCAAGCGCGGCGATCAACTGGCGAAGATCGTCTTCGGTCGATTCCTGCCCCAGACTCACCCGAATCGACTCGTTGGCCAGGTCGTGGGAACCGCTAATGGCGAGAAGCACATGGGACGGGGTGATTGCGCTCTCCAGGCATGCAGCGCCAGAAGAAACGCAGATGCCTTGTTGATCCAAGAAGGTTACCAGCGCGTCCCCATCCATTCCGGGAAGGAACACGTTCGAGGTGTTTGGCAGGCGACTGCTCGCGCAGCCGTTGATGTCGGCACCTGCGAAGCTCGCGAGGACTTGCCGCTCGAATTGGTCACGCTCAGCGGCGATTCTCGCCCATGGATCTAGACCAGCGGAGCTGACAAGCTCGGCGGCAGCACCCAAGCCAACGATTTGCGAGACATTCTCCGTCCCTCCTCGTAGCGAGTGCTCCTGCTTGCCTCCGTGAATCAGCGGAACGAACTTTTCGGGTTCTCTGACGACTAAAGCCCCGACTCCCTTGGGGGCTCCGAACTTGTGCCCGCTGAGTGTCAGAAAGTCGATTGGAGCGTCTTCAAATGACACCGGGATCTTGGCAACCGCCTGAACGGCATCGGTATGGACCGGGACACCTGCGTCCGCAGCGATAGCAGCCAACTCGCGAATCGGCCAAATCACTCCGGTTTCGTTGTTCGCCCACATCAGCGAAACAAGCGTCGTGTCGGGCCGGATTGAGCGACGCAAGGATTCCAGATCGAGGCCGCCTCCAGAATCGACGTGGAGGCGAGTGACTTCGATGCCGTGCGTCTGCTCCAGATAGTCACAATAGGCCAGGACCGCCGAGTGCTCGACCGCTGAGGTTACCACGTGCCGCTTGCTTGGATCACGGAACACCGCCGAGTGAAGGGTGGAGTTGTTTCCTTCGGTCGCTCCACTGGTGAACACCACCTGCTCGGGAAGCGCGCCCACGAGCGCCGCCACCTTTGCCCGCGCTTCCTCGACAGCCCGCCGGGAGAGGCGGCCAAGGCCATAGATGCTCGAAGGATTCCCCCAGTTCTCGCGCAACCACGGCAGCATCGCGTCCACCACTTTGGGGAGCACGGGGGTTGTCGCGTTGTGGTCGAGGTAGATCACGCGAAGGTCAGAACCCAAATTCTCGCCGTTGCCAAGCGAGGTTTCTGGATCGGGCGGAAATTTCTCCGGGAGGATGGGCCTCCGCCGTATAGACTCCCACCACCGCCCCACCTCCTGCCCTCCTCCTAACTTGGACAAGGAAGCAGTGCGCACTACGTTCGTGCGGTGAAAAACATCACCCTCAGCGCCGATGAGCGGACCATCGAGCTGGCCCGAGAGACCTGTTCCCTGGGCGAAGCCAAGCTCGCATGGCGTGAGCGGAGCGAGGCCAAACGCCGACATGCTGACATCCGAGAGAACCGCAGCACGAAGCGCGGCGCTTGTCGGCACCCAACGCAAACCCGGATGCCGGCCCAACAAGCCCTCCCACTCCTCCACCGGAGTGCTCGGCTCGATCAGCCTGCATCGTTCCTTCAACCGCATCTCTCATGCCGTGACAGCGGCCACGATCAAACCGTCCGACTCCAATTCGTCCGCGATCCGGTTCTCGCGACCCACTCCATGGCGCCGGCGGTCAGTCCTCCGGATCCTCGATCTCGTCGATTCGCCGCATCACCTCCAGAGCCTCCCGCGAGAGCCGCTCCTTCTCGTCCCGCAACCGTCCGGCTTCTTCCGCCTCGGGCGCGGTCATCTCGAGCTTCCACTCGATGGCTTCCGTCCGGTTGATGAGGTCATCCAGAAGGCGCTTGAGCGCCAGCAGCTCTCCATCCGGCAGGTCTCCGGCTGCGGCGTCGGGTGAGACGTTGATCACGATTCAAGATACGCCGGAGCCCGGCGGCGTTTGTCGAGCAACGCACCGAGGCGCTCGGAAATGGCAGGACCTCAAGCTCCCCGCTCCCCGCTCCCCGCTCCCTGCTCCTGGAACTTGGAACTTCTCACTGGGAACTTCGCGGCGATAGGCTGCGCCGCATGACATCCGGCCTTCTGATTTTCCTCGGCGGCGGACTCGGGGCGCTGTGCCGCTGGCTGCTCTCGGGCTCGGTCCAGACGCTGGCCGAAAAGACCGCGCTCCACCGCTTTCCCTGGGGCATCGGCACCTGCAACCTGCTGGGCTGCTTCGCCGTCGGCCTGGCCTTCGGCGCCTTCGCCACCCGCACGGCTCCGGCGTGGGTCTTCCCACTGGTGGTCACCGGCTTCCTCGGCGGCTTCACCACCTTCTCCACCTTCGGCAACGACACCCGGGAACTGCTCCACGAGGGCTTCGGCGGGCTTGCCCTGACCAACGTGCTGATCTCGACGATCGGCGGCGTGGTGCTGGTGTTCATCGGATTCCGCGCCGGCCATTCCATCGTTTCCTGAGGTGAAAACCTTCCACCACACCGAGTTCGCCGACCCCGCCACGCTGCTCGCTGAAAAGCAACGCCAGGGAATCGCCCTCAGCGTCTGCATTCCGACCCTCAACGAAGAGGGCACCATTGCGCGGATCGTTTCCTGCCTGCGGGAAACGCTGATCACGAGATTTCCGGTTCTCGATGAACTGGTGGTGATCGACTCCGGATCGACCGACCGAACCCGCGAACTGGCCGCCGAGTCGGGGGCCACCGTCCAGCTCGCCTCCGACATCCTCCCCAACCACGGGGAGCGCTGCGGCAAGGGCGAGAACCTGTGGAAGGCCGTTTACGAATGTCGCGGCGACATCCTCTGCTTCCTCGATGGCGACATCGGCAACATCGATCCCCGATTCGTGCTCGGGACGATCGGGCCGCTGCTGATCGATCCCGCGCTTGACTACGTGAAGGGCTTCTACGAACGCCCCCTGCTCGCCAGCGAGGGCGTGGATCCGCGCGGTGGCGGGCGAGTGACCGAGATCCTCGTCCGCCCCCTGCTCAAGCGGTTCTTTCCCGAGCTCGCCCGGCTCCACCAGCCGCTCTCGGGCGAGTATGCGGCCCGGCGACGGGTGCTCGAGCGCATCCCATTCCCGACCGACTACGGGGTGGAAACCTCGCACCTGATCGACGTCGCCCGCCTGGTCGGTGCCCAGGCCATCGGCCAGACCGACCTCGACGAACGGATCCACCGCAACCGCTCGCTGGCGGACCTCGGCCGGATGTCGGGCCAGATTCTCGATGCCTTCTTCGCCCGCCTGCCCGGCGGCCCGGATTCCGAGCGCGAGCGCCCGCCGATGATGTCGCTCGACGACTACCTCGACCGCTTCCACGCCAATCCGGAAGCTTCCAGAGTATAGCTCCGGTTCGCGGGCTTCGAACGGTCTACTGCTGCACAACCCCACCGCGCCGAACCATCCGCATCAGGTTCGATTGTCCCTCGCGCCACTTGTAGCCGGTTCCGAAATCCAGCGGCTGCGACCCGGCCCGGTAAGCGTTCCGGAGGGTTTCCTGGCGCCACTCGGAAAACAGCTTGATCGGCCCGTCATAAGTTCCGAACCGCGTGATCTCCCAGTCATCCGCAGCAAAGAAGCCGTAGGGAATGCCGGAGTCATCCTGGATGACCACCTCGCTGTGCGACAACAAGTGCCCGCGGATCACCGAGAAGTATTCCTTGTGCATCAGGTAGGAGGCGGCCTTGGCATAGGCCGCTCCCGCCGGCCGCGCCTCCAGGAATTTGAGGAATCCGGTCTTCCCGATCTCGAAGTCGGCCACGTTGGTCGAGAAATAGAACAGGGAGCGCTTGGCGACCGGTTGGGAGCGGTCGGCGAAGTCGATCCTCACCCCGTCCACCTCCGGACCGGCCTGGCGGACGGGCCGGACCGTCCCGTCGGGTTTCAGCTCGAGGTACTCGAGATCCAAGACCTCCTCGCCCGAAGCCGCGAGGAACAACAGCATCACCGGAATGGTTCCGGGAAAGATCTCCTGCCGCAGGTCGTCCTTCATGTCATTGGTCCTGAAAAAGCTGAACTGGAGGATCTCACCCAGCGCCGAGCGGATCTCGCGAAGCCCCGCCGCGGCATTCGGGGCGGTCAAGCTCTCAGCGGTGGGGGCCTCGCCGACCGGCTCCAGCCCGCAGAGGATGAAGGTCCCGGCATCGGGAAACATCCGGAGGGCATGCAGGATGTCGGGACCGCTGAAAATGTAGCGAACCACTCCGCCTTGCCTGGTGTGGGGCGTCACTTGCTTTCCCGCCCACGCCTCGATCTTCTTCAGGGTGTTGTCCTCGTACGCCTCCCAGCGTTTGCCCATCAGTTGCTGATGCGTCTTCCACGCTTCCGATTGCGACCACGCCGGCGGTTCGGAGTCCGCGGGTTGGATCCCCGCGAGGAAACAGGCGGCATCGTCGTAGGCCGGTGTGGCCGCCCCGGCGCCGAGAACGAGACCGCAGAGCGTGGAGCAAATCGCGACGACGGAGCGGAGGCGTGAGTGAGGCATGGCGAGAAGCCACAGCAATCCTCCGGCCAAACCAAGGCAAATCACGCACCTCACGGAACGGCCGGCCCCGTACCAATTTCCCCGGGTCGGGATCTCCCGGCAGACCACTGGCGCAGAGCGGCGGTGGCGAGTTCCGGATTGCGGGACCGCGCCCTCCAACCGAGACTTCCGCCGTGTCGGCAACCGAGCCCATTCCCGTGGCCATGCTGTCCGCCGAGCAGTGGCGGAGGCACGTCGGGCGGCACCGTGAGCAGGTCCGCCGGAAGACCACATCGACCCGGAACCGGAAGGCGGCCGGCAGGTCCCACCCGGTCGAGGACTTTCTCTTCACCTACTATTTCATCTCCCCGACCAAGCTCGAGCAGTGGCATCCCGGTGCCGGGATCGTCCTCGAGAATGCTGCCGATCTGCCGGACTGGTTGAGTCACCCGCCCTACCTGAGCGACGATCGGGGCACCTTCCTTCCGGAAACCGGGCCGCCTGCAAAAGCCCGCGAGCGTCTGCGGTGGATCCTCGATCTGCTCGTCGCCACCCGCGGCCGCGCTCCGAACTTTTCGTGCCATGGCCTCCACGAATGGGCGATGGTTTACACCGGCACGGATATCCGCCATCGCGAGTCCTGCCCGCTGCGACTTCCGCAGGCCGAGATCGACGCCCTGGTCGAGTCCCGCCCGATCTGCTGCAGCCACTTCGACGCCTTCCGCTTCTTCCATGCCGACGCGCGCCCCCTGAACCGGCTCCAGCCCACCCTCGACCTGCGCCAATCGCTCGAGCAACCCGGCTGCCTTCATGCCAACATGGATCTCTACAAGTGGACCGGCAAGGCCATGCCGTGGGTCGGCTCCGAGCTGCTTTTCGAGACCTTCGAACTGGCCTTGGAACTGCGCGAACTCGACATGCGTGCCAGCCCCTACGATCTCTCGGCCTACGGCCTCGATCCCGTTCCCATCGAGACCGAAGCCGGTCGCGCCGACTACGTCCGCCAGCAGCAGGCCCTGGCCGAAAAGGCCGCCCCGCTACGCCAACGGCTGATCGACGCGCTCCAAGCCCTGCTTTCCCCACCTCCCAAAATTGCTTGAAAGGGGCATGAAGGGCTTCGAGTAGAGCCCGAATCAATGACTGACAATACCGACGACGTGAAGGCCGTGAAGCAGCTCGGGGAAGCCCGGGACGCCATCGTGAAGGAACTGCGCAAGACCATCGTCGGCATGGACGAGGTCATCGACGAGATGATGATCGCCATCTTCGCCCGCGGCCACTGCCTGCTGGTCGGCGTGCCGGGGCTGGCCAAGACCCTGCTGGTCAGTTCTCTGGCCGAGACGATGTCGCTCGGCTTCAAGCGGATCCAGTTCACGCCGGACCTGATGCCGTCCGACATCACCGGCACCGAGCTCCTCCAGGAGGACCCCGAGACCCACCAGCGGCGCTTCATGTTCCAGAAGGGGCCGGTGTTCACCAACCTGCTGCTGGCCGACGAAATCAACCGCACCCCGCCGAAGACCCAGGCCGCGCTGCTCGAGGCGATGCAGGAAAAGCGGGTCTCGTCCGGCGGCGAGGAATACAAGCTCGACGCGCCGTTCTTCGTCCTTGCGACGCAGAACCCGATCGAGCAGGAGGGCACCTACCCGCTTCCCGAAGCCCAGCTCGACCGCTTCCTCTTCAATATCCGCGTCAAGTATCCCAGCCACGCCGAGGAGCTCGACATCATGAAGAGCGTGACCAGCGACGAGGTGCCCGAGGTCCGGGAGGTCGTCGACGCCAAGGCCATCCTCGAGTTCCAGCACGTGGTGCGCCGGATCCCGGTCGCCGATCCGATCTTCGAATACGCGGCGCGGCTGGTACGCGCCACGCGCCCGGACGAGCCGGATGCGCCGGAGTTCGTCAAGAAGCTCATGTCGTGGGGTGCGGGACCCCGGGCCTCGCTCAACCTGATCCTCGCCGGCAAGGCCCGCGCCGCGCTCCGGGGACGCTGTCATGTCTCCGAGGACGACATCCGGGCCATCGCCCCGCCCATCCTCCGCCACCGCATCATCCCCAGCTTCGCCGCCCGCTCGGAAGGCATGACCCCGGACACGCTGGTCGAGCGCTTGCTGAAGGAGGTTCCGGCGGGAGACACCGCCCGGCGAAAGGCAGGATGACCGGGCGTTCGTGTCGTTCCAGACAGGCGGTGCGCGACAGTGTCGTGCGTTCCGTTCCGGTTTTCTGAACTCTCAATTCTGAACTCTTCACTCGAACGTGGAGCATCTTCCCGAAACCTACTACCTCGACCCCGAGACCCTCCAGCGCCTCGGGGACCTCGAGTTGATCGCCCGCGAGTTGGTGGAAGGACTGCGCGTCGGCAGTCACCGCAGTCCGCTCAAGGGGTTCAGCACCGAGTTCGCCCACCACCGCCAGTACACCCCGGGCGATCCGATCCGGGACATCGACTGGCGCGTGTTCGGCCGCACCGAGCGCTACTACACCAAGCTCTACGAGGCGGAGACCAACTTCGACTGCCACCTGCTCATCGACGCCAGCGCCTCGATGACCTACGCCTCGGGCAAGGTCAGCAAACTCGAGTATGCCAAGTTCCTGGCGGCAGGCCTCGCCTACATCGTCCTCAAGCAACGCGACTCGGTGGGCCTGTCGGTCTTCGACTCCGAGGTCCGGGCCTATCTCCCGCCGCGGTCGACCATGGGCATCCTGCTGCAGATCGACCGCCTGCTGCGGGAAACGAAGTCGGTGCCGCGCACCACGCTCGCCAAACAACTTCACGACATCGCCGTGATGGTGAAGCGCCGCTCGTTCGTGATCGTCATTTCCGACCTGCTCACCGGCGTCGACGACGTGCTGGGCGGCCTCGACCACCTTCGCCACGACGGCCACAACGTCCTCGTCCTCCACACGCTTGATCCCTACGAGATCCAGTTCCCGTTCGACGGCCTCTGGCGCTTCGACGGGCTCGAGCAGGAGGAACCCGTGACCACCCAACCCGACCGCATCCGGGAGGATTACCTCGGTCGGTTCGAGGAACACTGCGAGGCGCTGAAGGCCGGCTGCATTGCCAGCCACATCGACTACGCCCTGGTGGACACCTCGCGCCCACTCGATGCCTTCCTGAGTGAATTCTTCCACGAAAGGCAGGAAACCATGAACGGAGGATCCGCCGGAGCCGCACGACCATGAGCTTCCTCAATCCATGGCTGCTGCTCGCCGGACTCGGGATCGCCCTGCCGATCCTCGCCCACCTGCTCAACCGCCAGAAGGTCAAGCGGACCGACTGGGCGGCGATGCAGTTCCTCAACCGCAACGTCCGGGTCCGCTCGCGCCAGATCCGCCTGCGCGACCTGCTGCTGCTCATCCTGCGCTGCGTGGCACTGCTGCTGCTCGTGCTGGCACTTTCCCGGCCGGCATGGACCGGTGATGCCTCGTGGCTGCCGGGCGAGCGGCGGGCCGGCGTGGTCATCGCCATCGACTCGTCCTTCAGCATGGGCGAGGCGGGTGCCGGCACCAGCCGCTTCGACGAGGCGCTGAAGCGCGTCGAGGTGATCCGCGGCGAGATGCATCCGGGCGACCCGGTCACCCTGGTGATGCTCGGCGACCAGCATCGGGTGATCCTGCGCAACATGGCCTACGACGAAGAGCGCTTCGAGCAGGCGCTGCAGGAGCTGGATGCCGGACCCGGCGCCCTCGAACTCGGCAGCGCGCCGAAATTCCTCGCCGACCTGGTGACCGACATGGAGGCGCCGCAGAAGGAGGTCTACCTGATCACCGACGGCCAGGCGACCGACTGGAAGCAGCCTTCCGCCCAGCTCCGGAAGGCCCTCGCCGACCTCGGCACACAGGCGCAGGTCTTCGTCGTTCCGGTTCCGGGCGAGGCCGCCAACCTTGCCGTGACCGGCCTCGAGCTGGTTCAGGGGGTGCTGCGCAAGGGGACCACCGCCCGCTACCAGGCCACCGTGCGGAACTGCGGGCCGGCCGCCGCTTCCAACATCGAGGTGCAATGCCGCGTCGACGGCGTCGAGATCGACCGCAAGAACATCCCGCTGATCGCGGTCGGCGCGTCGGAAACCGTGTCCCTTTTCGTCCCCTTCCACAATCCGGGCGCGACCGGGATCACCGCCGAGATCACCGGCGACGGCCTGGCCGCGGACAACGTCCGGCGCACCGTGGCGGTGGTGCGCGACCGCGTCTCGGTGCTCTGCGTCGACGGCTCGACCGGGGATGCCGGCCGGGTGGTGACGGCCGCGCTGCTGGCGCGGGCCGACGGCGTGCAAGGCGAGGACTACGTGGTGCGCGCGGTGCCGTGGTTGTCGCTCCCGGCCGAGAACCTCGAAGAGGTTGACGTGATCATTTTCGCCGACGTGCCCGAGATCACCGAGGAGCAGGCCGCCCAGCTCGAGCGCTTCGTTCGCAAGGGCAGCGGCCTGGTCTGGTTCGGCGGCGACAACGTCAAGCCCGCCGCCTGGAACAAGCTCGCCGCGAGCGGCGCCAACCCCTTGCTTCCCGGTGAAATCGGCAGCCGCGTCGACACCAGCGACGCCCTCGGTGCCGGCAAGCCGCTCGATCCGGAGATGCCCGACCACACGGTGTGCCTGCCGCTGCTCTCGCTGCCGGAAGACCTCTTCAGCGAGACCCGAATCCTTCGTCAGTTCGAGGTCAGCCCCCGCGCCTCGGCCTTTCCCATACTGCAGCTGGCCGGAAGCGGGCTGCCCGTGCTTCTCGAGCAATCGCTGGGCCGCGGCCAGGTCTTCATGTTCACCACGACCGCCGACACCGCGTGGAACAACATGGCGCTGACCCCGGTCTTTCCGATGGTCATGCAGCAGATCGTGACCTACCTCTCGGGCCGCGAATTCGAGCGCCCGAGAATCGTCGGCGACTCGCTCACGCTGACCTACGTCGAACAGCCCGATGCCAGCGATGCGGTCTTCGACACGCCCTCCGGGGAAACGATCACCGTGCCGGTCCGCGAAGTCGGCGGGCAGTTCGTCGCGCTTCTCGAAGAGGCACCCGAGGCGGGCTACTACACCGCCCGTGTCAGCGTCCAGGCGGCCGGCCTGCCGATCGCGGTGAATGTCGACCCGCGGGAGTCGGAGGTCGCCTGCCTGCCCGAGGCCGAACTCCGTGCCAATCTCGAAGGCCTCGGCCTCGACGTCGTCACCGGCGATGCCGAACTCGCCGCGGCGATCGGCACGACCCGCACCGGCCGCTCCGCGTGGCGCGTCTTCATGATGGCCGGCCTCGCCTTCCTGGTGATCGAGGCGCTGTTCGCCAACCGCCTGCTGACGCGGGCCCGCCGCCGCAAGGACCAACCCGTCAACCCCGTGCCGCAGGAGGCCTGAAGCCATGATCATCGCCGCCGGATTCGACGACTTCTTCTGGGCCCGCCCGTTGCCCGCACCGCTCATGATCGCGGCCTTCGCCGCGGTGGTGCTGCTCACGCTCTTCCTCTACCGCCGCTCGTGGGGGCTGCCGGTCTGGCTGAGGATTCTCCTCGGCGCGGCCCGCCTGATCGCGCTGGCGCTGATCGTTGCCTCGCTTTTCGAGCCGACCCGCGTGGTCCGCGAGACCCACACCCAGGCGCGCACCCTGCCGGTGCTGATCGACGTCTCCGAGAGCATGTCGATGCAGGACCCGCGCAAGAACTCGGAGGACGTCGCCGACGCCGCGGCCGCGCTGGGCATGCTCGCCGAGGATGAATCCGAACCGGACCACGTGGTGATGGGGCTCGACGCCGACCAGCGGCAGGCCATCCTTTCCGCGTCGCGGCTGGACCTCGCCCGCGGCATCCTCACCGACTCGGCGCAGGCGGTCTTCGAGGGACTGGGTGACTCGCTCGACATCAGCTACCACAGCTTCGGCCGTTCACCGCAGATCGTCAGCGACGCCAATACGGTCACCGTGGATGATCTCGCCGGACTCACGCCCTCGGAGCCGACCACCTCCATCGCCGCGTCGCTGGAAAGCGTGGCCAAGTCGGGTGCCACCGCGCCGGCCGGCATCGTGATGCTCACCGACGGCATCGACAACGCCTCCTCGCAACGCACCGAGGCCGTCTTGCGGGATCTCGGCGCGCGCGGGATCCCGGTCTTTCCGGTGCCCATCGGGCTCGAGGAACCCGACGACGTGTCGATCCGCAACATCGTCATGCAGGAGGTCGCCTTCTCCGGCGACCGCGTGCCGGTCAAGGTGCAGTTGCTCTCGAAGGGCTACGAGAAGCGCACCGCGAGGCTCACGGTCCGGCTCAATGATCGCCAGGTCTCGCAAAAGCGGGTGCGCTTCGAGGGTGGCCTGCAGTTCGAGGACGTTGATTTCAACGTCGACATCTACGAGAAGGGCGCGGCCCGCATCGAGGTGGCGATCGAGCCCTTCGACGACGAGGTCTCGGTGACGAACAACCGCGTCGACCGTACCATCCGGGTGGTCAACGAGAAGGTGAAGGTGCTCTACATCGAGGGCAACAACCGATGGGAGTTCCGTTACCTCTCCGCGATCCTCAAGCGCGACCCTCGCCTCGACACCACCTTCATCTCGTCGTGCGCCGGCCCCGAGTTCGCTCGCAACTCGCCCGAGCACATCGAGCGCTTCCCCTCGAAGCGCGAGGATGCGTTCCAGTACGACCTGGTCATCCTCGGCGACGTCGACGCCGCGTTTTTCACACCCGAGGAACTCGGCCTGCTCGAGGAGCTCATCCGCGACCGCGGCGGCTCGCTGCTGGTGCTCTGCGGGCCGATGCACACCCCCGCCTCCTTCGCCGACACCCCCGTCGAGACCATGCTGCCGGTGCGTTTCGATCCGGACAGCGAGTGGGAGATCACGCCGGAATCCACCTACCCGGTGCTCACCTCCGAGGGACGTAGTAGCATGGTCATGCTGCTTGAGAATTCAACCGAGGAGAACGATCGCATCTGGAGTCGCGTCGCCCCGCTCGACCACCTGCCGCCGCTGATCGGCGCCAAACCGGGCGCCACCGTGCTGGCCACGCTTTCCGATGCCAGCGGCGGCTCGCAGCGCTACCCGATGGTGGCCTGGCAGCGCTACGGCACCGGCAAGTGCCTGTCGCTCGCCACCGACCGCCTCTGGCGCCTGCGCTTCAAGACCGGTGACAAGTACCACTGGCGCGTCTGGTCGCAGTGCATCCAGTTCCTCACGCTTTCGCGCCTGATGGGCGAGCACAAGCGCATCCGCCTCGAGACGGACCGCTCGACCTACCGCGACGGCGAACAGACGCGGCTCTACGCCCACGTGCTCGACGAGGACTTCGAATCGGTCGTCCAGCCGTCCTTCGAGATCACGGTCAGGGGCGTCGGCGACAACGCCCTGACCGAACGCGTGCGCCTCCAACCGGACCGCACTTCGCCCGGCCTTTACGAGGGCTACTTCACCGCGCCGGTGCCCGGCCGCTACCGCCTCGAGGCCAACGAGGACGACCGCGAGGTTTCCAACACCACCGAGTTCCAGGTGGCGGTCGTGAACGAGGAACTGGCCGACACCAACATGCAGCTCCCAGGCCTGCAACGCATCGCCCAACTGACCGGAGGACAGGTGCTGGGCGTGCGCGACCTGCCAAGGCTCGGCGGTCTGGTGGATGACGAACCGATCACGACCACGGTCCGCTCCGAGCGCCCGCTGTGGGACAACGCCCTGGTGGCCGTCCTGCTGGTCGGCCTCCTCGGGATGGAATGGCTGCTGCGCCGACGACACGACCTGACCTGATGAGCGAATCCAATCCCAGTGCCCTGACCCACTGCCTTCGCGCCGTCTGGATGCGGATGCAGCGCAAGCATTTGCTCGGCGGCCTGCTGGCCTTCGCCCGCTGGTTCGTGCCGCTGTTCCTGATCGCCATCATCATCGACCGCTACACCTTCCTTCCCGGCTGGGCGCGGGCGGGCCTTGCGGTGATCCTGCTGGGCGTCGCACTGCGCCAGGCCTGGCGTCACGGCTGGTCGCGACTGCGGAGCTTCAACGCCACCCGCATCGCACGGCAGGTCGAAGACCACCGGGGCGGCATGGACAGCCTGCTGGTCACGGCGGTGCAGTTCGAGAAAAGCGGCGCCGCTCCCGGCACCTCCCCGGCCATGTGGGAGGCGGCCCAAAGCCTCGCCGAACAGGCCGCCCAGGACATTCCCCCACGGGAGGTGGTCACGCTGCGGGATCTCAGCTTCCCCTTGCGGATCGCCCTTGGAGTCGTCGCGGTACTGGCCGTGATTGCCGTGCTCAACGGTTCCTTCCTCGCCGCCGGAATCGGACGCATGTTCACGCCGTGGCTGGCGATCGACTACCCGACCGACACCCGCATCGAGCTCGGGGAAGGTGATCTCGTGCTCAAGGAAGGCGCGGCGGCGAGCATCGAGATCGGCCTCTCAGGCTCGGTCCCGGAAAGCGCCCTCATCGCCCTCCAAACCGGCGAGGGACGGCCCCGCGAAATCGAGCTCGAGGTGATCGACGGACGCTGCACCTACGAGATCGCCTCGGCCTCGCGAAATTTCACCTACCGCGTCCGGGCCGGCGATGCACGCAGCGACTGGCGGCAGGTGCGGGTGATTCCCGCGCCCCGCCTCGCGGAGGTCAAGGTGGACCTCGACTTTCCCGACTACATCGATCGCGAGACCGAGACGGTCGAAGCACTCACCCTCACCGTGCCCGAGGAAACCGCGGTCCGCTGGCACCTGACGCTCGACACCCCGATCCGCGAGGCCACGCTCCATCGCGACGGCGCCGAAGACCTGCCGCTCACGGTCGGTGACGACGGCCGCACGCTCTCGCTTTCCGAATCCGCCTCGGCCTCGCGGGGCTACAGCTTCTCGTGGATCGAGGATGAGCACGGCTTCGACTTCACCAGCCCACGCTATTTCCTTCAGGTGGCATCGGACCAGGCGCCCCGGATCGAACTGGTCGCGCCAGAGTCGAACCTGGACGCCATGCTCGGCCGCCCGCTGGAGCTCATCGTTCGCGCCCAGGACGACCACGGCATCGGCACCACGACCATCACCTACCGGGTCAACCGACGCCCGGAGAAGGTCGTCAAGCTCCCCCAGCCCGTCAGCGGCGAGGGCGAGCAGAAGCTCGACTGGGACTACCGCGAGGAACTCCCCGACCTGCAGATCGGCGACTCGGTTTCCTTCGTCGTCGAGGTGGCCGACAACTACCCCGGCGAAGACGGCACGCACCGCGCGCGCACCGAGTCCCGCCGCATCACCTTCCTCTCCCGCGAGGACTACCTCGCCGGCATCACCAAGCAGATGGAGCGGCTGCTCACCCGCGTGCGCAACCTCTACCGCCAGGAGCGCGCCGCCCATGAGCTGGTTCTCGGGCTCGATCCCCGGGCCGATTCCTACCTGCCGACCTGCCAACTCGAGGCGATCCGGCAGGAAATGGTCCGCGAGCAACTCGTCAATACCTCCGATCAGGTGCAGGCCCTGCTCGACGACCTGGCGGCCAACCAGGTCAGCGATGCGGTCGAGAGCGACATGCTCGGGCTGGTGCGCGACGAACTCCGCACCATCGCCACCGAGGATGTCGCCGGAGCCGCCGACTTGCTGCGCGGCCAGGTGGGCACCGGAACCCGCGACCCGCAGCCCTCCATCGCCGCCGTCAACAAGGCCGCGCGGGAACTGGGCGAACTGGTCATGCGACGCGGCATCGACGCCGCCCGTGAGGTCTTCGCCCGCGAAACGAACATGCTGGCCGACGAACTGGCCCGCCTGCGGCTGCAACTGCTCACCGCCACGCCGGAGCAGGCCGAAGCCCTCGCCGCGGCCCACGAGGAGGTGGCCACCTGGACCGATGAACTTCTGGATCAACTCGATGCCCACATGCGCTATGACGAGAAGGCACTGCACGTGCTGGGCCTGAACCGCCGCATCCACGCCCTGCGGACGGGTGCCTTGAGCGAATCGATCCGGAAGGTGGCCACGCTCACCCGCGACGGCAAGGTCATCGAGGCCGCCGTGGGCTCCTATCCCCTGATCCGTCCCCTGCTGGAGGCGGAATTCACCATGCGCAGCGGTTCGCAGTATGCCCAGCTGCGCGATCTGCGGGAACGGGTGGATTCCATCATCACCGCCCAGACATCGCTGGCCGACGAGATCAAGAACGCCGGAGAACTGAGCGAGGCCTTTGCCGGACGGCAGTCCCGACTGCGTGACCAACTGGTGCTGGCCGCCCTCCCCTCGATCCCCGCACCCCGCGCCGGTCTCTTCGATCTCACCCTGATGCCGGAGCCACCCAGTGACGAGCGACGCCTGCAGGCGGAGGCCTCGATGGCCGACGCGCTCACCGCCCTGCAGAACAAGGATCGGGATGCAGTGGTGACCGCGCAGACCGATGCTTTGACGGCCTTGAACGACTTCGCCGCCATTCTTGAAGTCTGGTCGGTGGAACTGGCACAGATGTCCCTGGGCGTTTCCGCCGATGTCTCCGACGCCACCAACCGCCTCGGCGTGCTCGAGCAGTTCGAGGCCCGGCAGATCGCCCTGCTCGAGCAGACCGAGGAAGCCGCTCTCGACGAAAAGAACCCGCCGGGCCTGCTCGACGACCAGCTCGCCATGATCGAGGAGGTGGAGCTTTTCCGCGCCGAGTTGGCACAGGGCGACGAAGGCCCGCCCAAGGCGGCCCTTCCCTTGATCAACCGGCTCGATGCCGTCCACCGGGCGATGAAGTCGGCCGCAACCCAGCTCGAGGCGAAGAAGGGCGAAGAGGCTCTCGAGCCGCAGGAAGACGCCGCCAATGCCCTCGCCGAAGCGCGCGAGATCGCCGAGGCCCAGCTCGGCCAGCTCAACAAGCTGCAGGCCCTGATCGGCTTCCGGCAATCGGTGGCCAAGGCGACCGCGGGCATGGCCGATGTCGTCGGCGGGCAGAACGACCTGATCGCCGCGACCCAGGAGGCGGACGAGCAAGACCTCGAAGCGCTGCTTGCTCCCCAGAACAACCTGCTCACCTGCCTCAGCGACATCGCCCCATCGCTCGACCTGGTCGCCGCCCGTCTCGACGTGGGAACCCCGCTGGTTTTCGCCGCATCCGACGTCGAGGACGCCCTGCTGGCGATGGAGGACGGCGATGCCGAGGACGCCGCCGAGATCCAGGAGATCGCCGTCGAGTCGCTGGCCAAGGTTCAGGGGCTGGTCGGCGAGATCGCGGTCCAGACCGGCTACGTCGCCGAGATCGTCGAATACCTCAACAACGCCCAGTCCGACGCGGAGTTCTTCGCCTTCCGCCAGCGCCAGCTGCGTGAAGAGCAGCCGGATGATGCCGCTGCCAAACAGCAGGCACTCACCTCCGACGTGGACGCTTTCTGTCGCGTCCTGTCCGAAGTCGCCGGCAAGGTCGATTTCGAACGGCTCGACGAAAAGACCCGCGACAGACTCGAGGACCTTGACCTGAGCATCGATTTTCAGGCCCCGGCTTCGTCGATGAAGGAAGCGGCGCAACTCATCAAAGCGGGACAGGATGCCGCCGATGCCATGACCGCCGCGGAGAGCGCCCTCCGGGCGGTCGGAGGCCAGATGGGCGTCATCATCGAAATGCTCACCGGCCTGCCTTCCACTCCGGTCACCAATGCCGAGCCGCCCGAACTTCACCGGCTGATTGATGTGCTCGACGTGGCCAGCAAGAACCGTCAACTGCTCCGCCGGACCCATGGTGCGGCGGACCAGTACCTCGCCGCCCTCGCTCCCGATCAGGAGAGCCTCGCCGCGAAGCTTGAAGCTTTCCGCGAGGGCGAAATGGGAGACCCGGCCGTGGCGATCGCTCATGACCAGATCAAGACCGCGGCGACGGCCCTCAAGTCCTCGCGCAAGGGCGACGCCACCCAGGCCCAGATCGCGGCCGACCGAGGCCTTCGCCACTTCATCATCCAATGGGCTCTGATCCTCAACACTGCCCCACCTCCCCCGTCGGCCAGCGACAGCGATGTGCTGACCGAGTCCGAAACCAACGACCTCTATGAGACGGAGATCAGCGGCTTCGTCGCGGATTTCGTCAGTGGTGAGGCGCCCGGCGACAAGGAATCCGAGTGGGAGATCCTCGGCGAACGCAACCGCGCCGCCTTGAACCAGAACTTCGCCCGCGAACTGCCGCTCGAGTACCGCGCCACGCTCAAGAACTACTACGAACGCGTCGCGAAATGAAAAATCCGAATGACCAAGAACCCAAACACCCAATGAAATCCGAAATTCCCAAGTTCGAGTTCTGGCGTGCGTCCCGCCTAACATTCGGATTTCGTCCTTCGTCATTCTTTGGGTGTTTGGGTGCTTGGGTATTTGGGTGCTTCTCCCTCCTCTCGCCCGTGCACGCTCAAAGCGACCCCGAGCCTCCTGCCGGGACCGAAGCCCCCGAGCTGACCGAGGCGGCCGACCTCGCCATCGAGCGGGGTCTGCAATTCCTGATCAACACGCAGCGGCAGGACGGCTCGTGGGCCAGGGAAGACGGCACCTTCTCCACGGCCGGCACTTCGCTCGGGCTCATGGCCTTCATGGTGAAGGGCCACTTCCCCGGCTTCGGCCGCTACGGGGCGGCGCTCGACCGCGCCAAGGAATACCTGCTCAAGAAGGCCGAGGAGTCATCCACCGGATACATGCCCGGGATGTATGAACACGGGCTCTACACCCTGTGCCTCTCGGAACTCTGGGGCATGACCGCGAACAACGAAGACAACGCCCGCATCCAGTTGCAGCTGGAACGGGCCGTGCAGGTCATTCTCCGGGCGCAGAGTCCGTTGGGGGGCTGGCGCTACCATGCGCGTCCGGATTGCGGTCAGGACACCTCGGTCACAGCCATGGTCTTCGTCTCCCTCGCTTCGGCTCGTCAGGCCGGAGTCCTCGTCCCGACCGAGACCATCGACCGGGTCGTCGGCTACCTGCGGGACCAGGTCTGGAACGAGAAGACCGGTGGCTTCGGCTACCAGGGCAGCGGCGGCTCGACCCTCGCCTGCACCGCTGGCGGTGCCTACGCCGCCCAGCTGTGCGGCATGCGCGACACCGAGTGGGTGCAGGCCGCGGTCCGCTACCTCGAGAACAGCCCCAAGGTCTTCAACCGCGAGGAGATCGGCTACTACTACTACGCCCACTACTACGCCATCCAGGCCATGGTGCAGGCCGGCGACGAGCACTACGCCAAGTGGTATCCCCAGATCCGCGACGCCCTCATCGCCCTGCAGCAGCCCAACGGCTCGTGGGAAAATCCCAAGAAGCCCTACCCCCACACCACGCCGATGGCCATCATCATCCTCGGCACGCCGCACCGCTACATCCCGGTGTATCAGGAGTAGGCCGATTCAGTTCTCCTACTCTTCCAAGCGCTCCACCTTCACGCGAGCAAAGACCGGGCCAGACCCATCCGAGAGAAGTTGCTCCACCCATTCGAAGCCCCTGGGCACGTCATCGGCGGAGATTTCTTCGTTAGCATCCAGTGGTTGCCAGCCGGCCAGCGAGGATGTCGACTCGGCGAAGACCCGCAGCGTGGGGTCGTCCATCCGGCGGAGGTAACGAACATGGATCCCGGTGACACGACGTTCCAATCGAAGAATCGGCGAGAAATCGGCGAAAGCAGCAGAACTTCCTGTCCCATACTCCAACAAGTTCGAACGACCGTCGAAATCCGGATCGGCGGTCTCGAGCAGGTCTGCTGCAGGCGTGCCTTCAGGCATCTCGTGGGCGATCCAGTATTCGAAGTCCGACCTCACCGTAGCCGGCAATGTCGAAAAGCCGCCTTCCGACTCTCCCCCGAAGACAACGGAGGCTTCACCGAGATGCCGGGTGTAAAAACCCTCGAAACCGCCGACTTCATCCTCTGGAACCACCCCGGGGAGCCGGAGCAAGGAAAATTCATCGGCATCCGCTGCTTGGGGCGCGTTGAAGATCAGCAAATGGAGTCCAGCCACCTCCGTGCCCGCAGGCGTCTGCACCACCGACTCAAAGCCCCCGTTGTTGCCGGTTGCCCCCACCCCGACGGCCGTACTGCCAAGCGGAGCCGAAGCTGCCATCACGCTTTCGACTCCTTCCTCTGCAAGCTGCTCGATCTCGGACGAATTCAATCCGGGGAAGATGACAATTTGAATCAAGTCCCCTTCATCGAGCGGCATTCCCGAGGCCTCAAACAGTGAGGCAGGTCCAAAGTCTTCGCCGAGATTGGAAAGAATGAGGTCCGCTGCCAAGGCCTGCCCCAGGGTGCCGAGAAGGACTGCCACCAGCAAGTTTCGTACTTTCATGACTCTGTTTCTTCAATGATCCGGATCAGGCCGCCCGGGCGCCGCTCACAGTCGACCCAGCAACGCTCTCCCTCGGCGGTGACCGTCGGACTCCAATCCTCCCACCCCCGATAGGAAGCGGCACTCCACTGCACGCGATAGGCAACTCCCGGCTCCGAATACCATTCGACCCGAATGCCCGAATCTCGCGATTTCACGTCGATCAATTCCGCCCCTTCAACACCCGCCGGAGCTGAGCTTCTGGCAAGCGGTGTCGAGGCTGCCGGGCCCAGACTCGTGGGAATCGTGAAACCCTCGAATCTGACAAACTTCGATACTCCCCTGCGGTGGAACTCCAGAGCTTCAAAAAGTTCAACCGGATATGCCGAGGCCGGTCCGGACTGCCCGATCTCTCGCCATTCGAAACCGGACCCGGACGAGGAGGCGCGATAGAAGAAGGGACTGACACCGCTCTGCCAATCGTGGATGCGGATCACATCGGAAGCGGGAGCGGATCGGCCCGACTGGATGTCGAACACTCCGGCACTCTGGAAATAGTCAGCCACACTTCCCTCCAATGGATTGACCCCCATGCTGAGAAAATTCCGACCGGTCCAAACTCGAAAATAACGCTGCCTTGAGGGCATCGGAACGGCGCCTACAACAAGAAAGGAGAGGATCTCGTCCCCCCGGCGCGTGTAAAGTAGCGGACAGGGATGAGGAACGACGGTAGCCGACCGGTCTCCCGCGGCGGCGTCCTCAGCATCGACCCAACCCACTCCCTCCTTGGCAAACAGGGTGGTGGTTTCCTGAAGTTGGGGATTCCAGATACCGATGAGGTCCGAATTCTCCGGGTCGGTTCCCCAATTGATCTCGGCCTGGGTCGCGCGCGACATGATGCCGCCCACGGTCCGTTCCGAAATGACCTCAAGCATGTCTCCCGCCTGGATCATTCCCATTGGATCAAACCGGGTGGTGAGCGAGGCGCCGGAGATCGCGGCCACGCGCATGGACACTCCCTCTCGAAGCCCTTCCCGCACCTGGAGAAAGCACGACCCCAGGCGGGACACATTCTCCTCACTGACCGCCCAAGCGAGACTGATTACATTGCCACTCACGGCCGAAACAGGGACTCGAATCCCGTCCATCCGGTAGAGGCCCAAGGGCAGGACCCGCTGCTCCCCCGGCACTGCTTCAAGAGTGGTGTAGCCAACCGGATCGGTTACGTCTCCACGGGCCGGCACCAGTTTGCCGCACCCCAAAATCATGACTGAAACCACCACGAAGCAACGATTGTGAAACTTTGCCACCGGCGGTCTCAGGGTCATGGGGAAAGGCTACCGTGCCCACCCAGAATTTGAAGGCTGAAATCTGACAGCGAGCTGCTGGACCTTCTCTGCAACCTGCTTGCGCGCCCCTGCGGATCGACCGAGGTTCCACCCGGAAGCGGCTACGAATACCGACACGCATCCGGTGCCCCTCACCGGGCTGTTAACCAGACAGATGGCAACATCGGCCGACCGGCATACTCGTGGACAGATTTCCCGGCGAAAGAGGAACCTGCTCCGGCACGTTACAGAGGGCCACACTGCGCTCTCATGCAATTCCACAAGCACCTGTCCCCTGCCACCGCACTGGCGGCGACCGTCATCGTCCTGATCCCGGCCGCCGGGGCCCGGAATCAGGAAGAAATCCCGCTCAGCACCCGCGGCAGCGAACTTCACGAAAACTACACCAAGGAACTGGAATCACTTCGGGCGGAGGTGGTTGCCGCCCTGCCCGGGATTGATGAGGCCAGGAGGTCGCGCTTCATGGGGCTCCGGAAGACCTGGGACGGGATCTCCGGGGTCAACGATGACACCCCGCCCGCTGAGCGGAAGGCCATCGAGGAATTGCGCGAGCAGACCGAGAGTGCCTCCCTCGATGCCGCCGGTGCCCTGCTGGAAGACCTGGCTCCGACCCTCGCCTCGGATGCCCTTGATTCGAAACTGATGCGGATCGCCGTGCTCACCCATGCCACGCCCCGTGGCCTCGCCGAATTCGCCCAGAAAGGTGACAAGCACAAGAAGCTGCTCGACGACTTCTTCGCCGACGACGCCCTGATGCGCCAGGTGCTCGAGGCCGGCGGGGCCAACGGCGGTGAATACGGCGAGATGATGGAGGTCTACACCGCCATCCTCGATGCCAGCGAGCGCGCCCGCGAGCGCGGCACCATCTTCCAGCGGCTGGCACTGGGCATGGCGATCCAGATGCCGTGGCTCAACGCCGAAAGCACCGGCGGCGAGGAGGGCAGGGCCGGCATCCATGCCACCGTCTTCAGCGCGAATGCCAACATCAAGCAGATCCCCCGCTACCTGCACTATGAGAAGGCCTATCTCGATGGCGAACTCGATCCCGCCTTCCCCGAAATGAATACCTGGGAATGCCGCTTCATCGCCAACGATCCCTACAGCAACGAGGACCTCGCGTGGTTCCGCCAGATGCTGCGTGTCTACCGCCCGGACCACATCCGCATGGACGATTACAAGTGGCGCTACATCCGCATCGTGAAGAGCGACGTGCCCTATTGCAGCCCCACCGACGACCCCGCCCTGGGCACACCCGGCCAGCAGCACATCGCGCTCGGCGGCATCTGCGGTCGCCGCGCCTACTACGGCCGCTTCTCCACCCGCGCCTTCGGGATTCCTTCACGACAGTCGACCCAGACCGGTCACGGCGCGATGAACCACTGGACGCCCGACGGCTGGGTGATCTGCCTCGGGGCCTGGTGGTCGATGGCCTGGTGCGGACCGTGGGGCGGCCTGGATTTCCTGCTCGATTCCCAGGCTCGTGAGTTCGAGGAGGATTATCAACTCGTGCGTCGTGCCCAGTGGATCGGAGACGCCTACGATGAGCCGGACACCGCGCTATCGAACGGCAGCTATGGCAAGGGTGGCGGCTTCTGGAACAGCCTCGCCTTCGTCAAGAAGCAGATCATCGTCAAGAAGGCCGAGGTCGAAGCGCTTGAATTGGTGGGAGGCATGGAACTCGGCGAGTCCGACAACCTGATCGGCGACGAGGAAGGCGAGGACATCGAGATTCCGGATGAGTTCAAGGAAATCACGGTGGCCGACGACGGGATCATCACCATTCCCGCCGTGGCCTGCTACTCGCCCCGCAAGCCCAGCGACCGCATCCTTTTCCTGGAAAGCTGGGAAGACGGCTACCAACTCCACTACAGCCGCCTGGGCCAGCGCCCCGAGTTGTTCAAGTACCGCGTCGAAGTCCCGGCCGCGGGAGAGTACGAGCTCACCGCGCAGGCCGCGACCGTCTCCCCCGACCTCGAGGTCCTCGTCCGGATCAACCGTGACGAGCCCACTCCCTTCGCGATGCCCTACACCAAGGGCCTTTGGCAGACCTCCGAGCCGACGAAGGTGACGCTGTCCGAGGGTCGCAACACGATCAGCGTGACCGCCCGGGTTCCCAATCGCGGAGTCAGCATCAAGAACTGGCAGATCAAGCCGGTGCAGTGATGCTTTCCAGACCCTCACCTGCCATGAGCGCCATCCTGGTTCCGCCACGCCTCGTCGTGCTCGCCCTCGGCATCCTCGCGACGCTTTTCCTGGGCCTGCCACGGGCATCGGGCGAGGAGGCCATCACCGAAGCGACCATCACCGAGCTCGAACAGGCGCTGGTCGAAGCCACGGACGCCTCGTCGGACGCCCGCAAGCGGCTCGCGGTGCGCCGCGTGATTCGTGACACCGAGTTACTCATCGAGGCCCACGCCGGCAAACCGGAGCGCTTTCTCGCGCTCGAGTTCCTGTTCCGGGCGCAGCAGCAGCTCATCGCGATGGACGATGATTCCAAGCACCGGGCGGCCCTGATGAAAACCTGCGCCGAACTGGTCAAGGCGCCGGACGAGTATGCGCACTTGAAGTTCCAGGCCGACCTCCTGCTTTCCCAGACCGAACTCGCCAAGAGCGGAGCCAGCGACGAGGAACGCGCGGCGGCGCTTCGGCCGCTCATCGAGCGCTACATTGAAACCAAGGAGGGAGCCAAGGTGCTGCGCGTGGCGATGGTGATGGCTCTCGAACTGGGCGACGTCAAGTTGGTCGCGGATCTCCGCGAACTCATCGCCGTCCACTACGCGGCCGATCACGAGATGATCCAGTTCCAGCGCGACAAGCTGGGCGGGCAGGTGCTTGGGGTTCCATTCGCCGGCAGTTTCAAGCGCTCCGATGGCAAGCTCGTGCGCCTCCCGATGGACACCTTCGGCCGTTCGACCATGGTGCTGTTCTGGTCGAGGGAAGGCGAGGGACTTGCCCATGCCAAGGGACTCGCGGAGGCGACCCTCAAGGTCAAGGATCAGCTCCCGGGCCGGATGGAAATCCTGAGCTTCAATCTGGACGGCCTGCCCGACGCCGGAGAGTCCATCATCCGCGGCTTTGGCGCCGACTGGCAATGCCTGCATCTTCCAGGCGGCCGGGAAAACTCGATCTACAAGGCCTATGCCAGCCGGGATCCGCTGGCCATGCGGGTCAGTTCCACCGGCCAGGCCGCGCTGATCATGGAAGGCGTCGGCCGCACCAAGCTCACGGAGGACGGATCGGTCGACTTCGACCGCACCTTCGGTTCCGCCTTCGCACGTCAATGGACCCAGCCCGACTATTGCGCCCAGCTCAGCTCGCTGAGTGCCGGGGATTTCCTGGTGTTTGATCCGGCGGGCGGGATCGACCCGGCCCGTCCGCCCGAGCTCAAGGCCGTCTCCGCGGGCAAGATGCTCCCGCGCACGGGACAGAGCGTTCCCGAGGCAACTCTGCAGGCGATTCAGGAATGCTTTGTCGCCCCACCGACACGCTACCTCATTCCCCACGAGGAGATTCTTTCCCACTACCGCAAGGCCGTGGAGCTGGGCCGCAAGGCCGTGGTGGACCACCCCGACGCCCCGGACCTGTGGATCGTCAGGAACCGCCTGATCGTGGCCCTGCTCGGACTCTGGAAAGTCGGCGGTGACCTCGGCCAACTCGAAGCCGCGTTTGAGGAAGCCCGGGCGGCCGTCGCCACAGGCTATCCCGAGGGCTGTGACCTCGTCGCCCGCTTTTGTCTCGCCCGCGAAGCCTTGCGCGATCCGGAAGCCGACACGCGCCAGGTGCTGGACCGGTTTGTGGCCGAATCCGGCGGGGAAAAGGCACCCGGCCCGGGGCTCGCCGCGGCATCCATGCTGGCCTTGGACGTGGCCGAGCGCCTTCGCTTCGAGGAGTTTCGCGAAGTCATCCTCAAGCAGCATACGGAAGATCCGATGATGTGGATTTTCACCGCCTTCCTCCTCGACCGCCATCATCACTACTGGCTCTTCCAGGTGCCCTTCACCGCCGGCTGGTCCTATGGCCGGCGCGAGGGCTACTTCCAGACCAAGGGCGATCCGGAAGACGCCCACCGCATGTTGAAGGCCGACCTGCGCACGGCGGATGGAAAGTCCTTCCGCATTCCCGGGGATCTCAGCGCCGACTACACCGCCATCTTCTTCTCCAACCCCGGCCCTTGGAGCAGCAACCGCGACGACGGCCTCCCCCCGTCGCCCGTGCGTACCATTTCCGGCTTCACGGCATTCGCGGACGCCCGTCCGAGCGGGGATGTCCAAACGGCCTTGGCCGTCTTCGACGACGAACCGCACCCCGGCGTCATCAAGGACCACAAGGGCAACGACATTGAAATCCCCGGCATGATGCTGAGCCTGCCGGGCGGCCTCGACAACCCGCTGGTGCACCGGCTCGGCATGCTCTCCACCACTCGCGACGTGAACTCCGTGCTGGTGGACAAGCAGGGCCGGATTCTCGCCGCCATCTCCGGTCTGGCCACGCATTCCGACCGCAGTGGCAGCACTCTCGTCAATGTGGTGACCCACCAGGACGCCCTGAAGGTCGATGCCCTGCTGGAAGAGGGCAAATTTGATGCCGCCAGGGACTTCATCTTCTCCCTCGCGCCACCCTACGATCCCGAGGCGGTGGATGACCGCGGCCGCAAGCTGAGGAAGCCCAATTATGCACTCTCCCACCTGCGGGCACGCGCCCGCGTCTACATGGCCATGGAGGATTGGGACAAGGCCCTGGCCGACGCCGAGGAGATCTGCTCCCAACAGCTCAGCAAGGATGGCGGCATGAGCCTCCGCACCGACCAACTCGAGGCAGATGAGGCCCTGCGCGAGGAGATCAAGCAACAGATCGAAGAGACTCGCTAGGGATGCACCGCCGGAGCCACGTCATTCATGCCATTCGTCTGGGCATCTTCTGCCTCGCCCTTGCCGTGCTCCATGCCGCTCCTGCCGCGGCAAGCGAGCCCCCTGACGCCGGTCTGGAGGAGTTCGAGGAGGCACTACTCTCCTCGGAGGATGCCGGTTCCGTCGCGCGTCAGCGCCTGGCCGTGCGTCGCGTGATCCGCGACGCCGAGAAACGACTGGAGGAAGGCAAGAGCGAGGCCACCCGCTGGTCGACCCTTGAGTTTCTGTTCCGCGCCCGCCAGCGGCTCGTCGCCCTCGACGACGACAACCAATACCGGGAGGACCTGATCGAGACCTGCCGGGAACTGGTCAAGGCACCCGACGAGTTCGCCGAGTTACGGCTCGAGGCCGATCTGCTTCTGTCGCAGGTGGAGCAGGCAAAGAGAAGCGACGGCACGGGCGACCGCTCCGCCGCCCTCCGGCGATTTATCGACCGCTATGTTGGCACGCCCGCAGGACCGAAGGCCCTTCGAACCACCATGGTGATGGCCCTTGAGATCGGCGACACCCGTCTCGTCAATGATCTGCGGCAAATCATCGCCGAGAATTACTCCGCCGATCTCGAAATGATCACCTTTCTCAGGGACCACCTCGGCGGGCAGGTCTTCGGGGTTCCCTTCGTCGGTCACTTCCAGAGGTCGGACGGCAAGACGGCATGCTTCCCCATGGACGGTCTCGGGCATTCCTCGATGGTCATTTTCTGGTCAAAGGAAGACCCGAGGGCCCTGCAGTACATCGCCGATCTGGCGGCGGCCCAGAAGGTCGATCACGAACGGATCGATGGCCGCCTTGAGCTGATCAGCATGAATCTGGACGACCTGCCCGACGCCGGCGAATCCATCATCCGTCGACTCGGCGCCGGCTGGCCCTGCCTGCATTTCCCGGGAGGCCGGGAGAACCCGATGTACCGCGCCTACGCACGGGTCGACCCCCTCAACATGCGGGTGGCCCCCACCGGCCAGGTGGCGATGATGATGCGTGAGTCGTCGCCCAAGCCCACGCCGCTGACGCCGGAAGAGCTGGAGGAAACGCTCGGCAGCATCAAACCCAGCGAGGATCTCAAGCCCCAGACCGAGTCCTTCCGGCGCACCCTGATCCGCAGTTGGAGTCGCGATGACTATGCCCAGCATCTTTCCGCCCTGATGACCGGGGACTTCCTGATCTTTGATCCCGAGGGCGCCCTCGATCCGACCCGACCTCCCGAACTCAAGGCCGCTGCCATGGGAGGAAAAGTCACGCCACTTGAACGCGGTGCCGGCTCCGTCCCGGAAGAGACTTTGGTCGCAATCCAAGACTGCCTGATCGCGCCGCCGCAACGCTATCATTCGAGTGTGGCCGAGATCCGGGCCGGCTACCGGAAGATGCATGACCTTTGCCGCAAGGCGCTGAAGGATTATCCGGACGCCCCCGACCTGTGGATCGTGAGGAACCGGCTCATGATTGCCCTGCTTGGCCTCTGGAAGACGGACTTTGATCCCGCGTTCTTTGAAGCGGCCGTCGCCGAGGCGCAGCTCGCGATGGCGGCCGGCTACCCGGAAGGCACCGATGTGATCCCACGATTCTGCCTGACCCGTCAGGCTCTGCGGAATCCGGATGCCGATCCGGGAAAGGTCATCGATGCCTTCGTCGCCGGGCAAGGCGGTGCGTCGGCCCCCGGTCCCGTTCTTGCGGTGGCGGCGCTGCTGTCACTGGATGTGGCGGACGAGGCACGCTACGAACGCTTCCGGTCCGTCATCCTCGCGGGCCACACCGAATACCCGTCGATGTGGCTTTTCTCCTCATTCCTGCTGAGCCGCTACCATGACTACTGGATGTTTCACGTGCCGTTCACCGCCGGTTGGTCGTTCGGGCGGCGCCTGAAGAACGAGATGACCAAGGGATCGATCGAGGAAGCCCGGCGCATGCTGAAGCTGGAACTCGCCACCTCCGACGGAAAGACCTTCCGGATCCCCGAGGATCTCGAAGCCGACTACACCGCCATCCTGCTGGCGCAGCCTGGAACGTGGCGTGGCAACGATCGTGAAGACACCCGCCCTCCCTCTCCCTCGAGGATCCTCAGGAACTTTCCCGGCTATGCCTTGCAGCGCCCCGATGTGGACCTCCGGGTCGCCATGCTCGGGAAGGCGGACGAACAGGCCGTCCTCGAGGACATCAAGGTGCGGAACAGCGAAACCCAATGGGATCATCCCATCCTCGAGATCCCCGGCGGAATGAACAACCCCTTGGTTCACCGACTCGGCATGCTGGACGACGAGGCCTGCGCCGTGCTGGTCGACAAACAGGGTCGCATCCTCACGAATCTCACCTCCGAGGTCGGCAACGTCTCCTCGGTGTTTCCCGACACCATTCACCTGCTCGACGAGCAATTCGTCATGGAAGCCCTGAAACGCGGCGACATCGAGGCCGCCGAGCAGCGCATCATGTCGCTGGCTCCGCCTTACGACCCCGAAGCGGTCGACGAAAAGGGCCGGAAGCTCCCCGAGCCGAAGTACAGCCTCCCCCACCTCCGGGCACGCGCCCGGGTCTACATGGCCCTTCAGGAATGGGAAAAGGCGCTGGCCGACGCCGAGGTGGTCTTCCAGGCGGAACTGGGAAAGGCCGGCGGCATGAGCCTGCGCACCAAGGAACTCGACGAGGCGGAAGCCCTTCGCGACTCCATCAAGGAGGAGATGAATTCTCGATAGAATGGACATCCCCTCCTGCTGGCGCTTCCATCGGGCGGAAAACCCTCAAGCAACATGATGCGAACCTATCTCGGAACCCTCACGCTGGCCCTGATCGGGGGTTCGGCATCCATTGCCGCGCCAGCGCAGGATTTCGAGCGGGCCCCCTACGTGCAAATGGCGACTCACGAGTCGATCCGCCTCGTCTGGCGTACCGACCGGGCCATGAATCCTGTCGTCCGCTTCGGCGAGGCGGCGGGCGCACTGGACCGGGAGGCTGCGACGGGTGACATGATCGTTCGACGTCTGCCTGGCCAATCCGGCGATCCGGAAATCCCGAAGGGCCCGGACCTGTTCCAGGGCAATCCGCAGCAAAGCGCCCGGGAAACGGTCCGCCAGTACGAGGTGACCCTGAAGGGCCTTGAGGGTGGCCGGACCTACCACTATGCGATCTTCGACGGCGACACGCGCATGACGCCGCCCGATCCGAGCTACCGGTTCCGGACTCATCCGGCTCCGGGGACGGAGACCGGGGTGTTGTTCTGGGTGGTCGGCGATTCGGGAACCGGAGGCGATGCCCAACGACAGGTTTACGAGGGAATGCTCAAGGCCCTGGGGGACCGGCAACTCGATCTCTACCTCCATGTCGGTGACATGGCCTACGGCAGCGGCACGGATCCGGAGTTCTCGAACAATTTTTTTGCGGTCTACGACCCGACCCTGCGCAACACCGTGTGCTGGCCAGCGATGGGCAACCACGAAGGGGCCACATCCAAGGGCAAGGACGGAATCGGGCCGTACTATGACGGCTACATCTGCCCGACCAGGGGCGAGGCCGGCGGGGTGCCCTCCGGCACCGAGGCCTACTATTCCTTCGACTACGGCAAGGTGCACTTCATCTCGCTCGACTCGCACGACCTCGACCGCAAGCCGACCGGTGCCATGGCGAAATGGCTGCGGGCCGACCTCGAGCAGACCCAGGCGGACTGGCTGGTGGCGTTCTGGCATCACCCGCCCTACACCAAGGGCACCCACGACAGTGACAAGGAGGGGCAGTTGATCGAAATGCGGGAGCACATCATGCCGATCCTCGAGGCGGGCGGCGTGGATGTCGTCTTCACCGGACACTCGCACATCTGGGAGCGGTCGATGCTGATGGACGGTGCCTACGACACCCCGACCACGGCCAAAGGCGTGATCTTCGACGATGGCGACGGCGACCCCGAAGGCGATGGAGCCTACCGCAAGAGCGAGGGATTGCAGCCTCACAATGGAACCGTGCAGGTCGTGACCGGAAACGGTGGGGCGGGAATCGGACGCCGGGGCACCTGCCCGGTGATGCGGCGGATCCTGGTCGAGCATGGCTCGGCCCTCGTGCAGATCGACGGCAACACCCTGGTCGGCGTGATGATCGACAAGCACGGCGAGCGCCGGGATCTTTTCCAGATCGAGAAGGCCGGCGTGGTCGAGCAGACCAGAATCGCCAACCCCTGGCAGCCGGAGCCGGCACAACCGGTCAACGAGCAGGCTCACAAGGGCCTGAAGATGCCGCCACAACATGAAGTGATGATCCCGCGCGGAGCCGAGTGGGCCTACCGGGCGGCCAAGGAGGCGCCGGACAAGGAATGGGCGACACCGGATTTCGATGACAGCTCATGGACGCGCGGGCCGGCGGGATTCGGCTACGGCGACAAGGATGACAAGACCGTCCTCGATGACATGAAGGACCACTACAAGGTGGTCTATGTCCGCAAGGAGTTCGAGTTGGACGACCTCTCCACCGTCGACCGGATCGGCCTCGCGGTGAGCTACGACGACGCCTTCATCGCCTACCTCAATGGCAAGGAAGTCCTGCGGGTCGGAGTCGACCGCGGCCGGGGCGAATCGGCCCGGGGCTTCCATCTTCACGAAGCCAAGGGAGAGTTCCGATTCTTTTCCCTCGCCAAGTCGAAGGGTGTGTTCCGCAAGGGCCGCAATGTCATCGCCATCGAGGGACACAACGGCAACCTCAACAGCAGCGACTTCACCCTGGATCCCTTCCTCGTGAAGACCCGCAAGTGATGCGCCCGCTGGCAACGATCGGGGGATGCCTGCTGCTGCTTGCCGCGGAAGTGGCGGGGCACCATGGCCCCGAGGAGGTGGTCGCGGAGTTGACGGCGCAACTCGAGATGGACCCGGAGAACGTGGAGTTGCTCAGCCGCCGGGCGACCGAATACCGGGCACTCGGAATGCACGCACAGGCCGAGGCCGATCTGCGACTCGTGCTGGGCAAGCACCCGCAGTCGATCGCCGACACCGAGTCCCTGGCCCGGGTCCTGTGGGCCCGGGGGAAGTGCCCCGAGGCGATGGACATGATCCAGCGGGCCGTCGAACTGGCGCAACCCGGCCGGGAACGGGCCGCGGGGTGGATCCTGAAGTCGGAGTGGGAACTGGAGCAGGGCCGGACGGACGCCGCGTTGGCGGCATGCCGGAACGCCTTCCAGGAAGATCCGGAGGGAATGGTCGACTGGTATCTGCTGCGGAGCCGGATCGAGGAGCGTCTGGGACGGCCCGCCGACCGCCTGGCGGGACTGAAAGCCGGGCACGAGGCTCTGAAAAGCATCGTCCTTCGCAATGCCTGGGTGGATGCCGCGCTGGATGCCGGCCATCTCGACGAAGCCGCACCGGTCATCGAGACCGAACTGGCGAAGTCGCGCCTGAAGAGCTCATGGTGGATCCGCCGCGCCCGCCTGCGACTGGGAGCCGGAGATCCGGACGGCGGCACGCAGGACTTGAAGGCGGCGGTCGTTGAACTGGACCGGCGCATTCATCTGCAGCGACCGGATGCCAAACTGTTGGTCGATCGCGCCCAAGCTCGGGCACTGCTCGGGGACCTCGATGCCGCGCGGGATGATCTGGCGCTGGCACGCGAGCACGGGGCGGATCCTTGGGAGGTCGGGCGCCTGGCCAACCGCATCCGGGAAGAGGCGAAACCCACCCCCTGAATCAAGGGCGCTCAGGCCTTCCCGCTATCCGAACAGCGAGCGCAGGAGCTTGAGGTTGCTCTTGTAACTGGGAACCATCTCGGCTCCCTTCGGGATGGCGCCCTCGATCTGCATCCACCCGGTGTAGCCGCAGTCCTCGATGGCGGCACGCACCTTGTTGAAATCGACCACTCCCTCGCCGAGCAACGCGCCGTTCTCCTTCATGTGGACCTCGCAGATCTGGCCCTTTTTTCCAAGCCAGCGGATCTCCGAGTAGATGTCGTAGCCCATCTTGTTGGAGTTCGCAACATCGTAGTAAACCTTCACCGCCGGTGACCCGACACTGTCGATGATGTGCATGTGCTCCTCACCGCTGAGCCAGGATTCAATGCCCAGGGTGACGCCAGCCTTCTCGGCCTTGGGTGCCACATCCTTCAGCCGGCGGATCACTTCATCGGTGCCCTTCTTGTCGCCTTTCAAATCCCCGGCCCCAAAGAAGGCGAGCAGTACGACTTCGCGCCCCAGCGCCTTGCAGGCGTCGATCGATCCGCTGACCCACGGGATGGTGCGCGGGTCGGACTTGTAGGGAATGGCATTGAGGGTGCCGATCGCCAGCGAGGCGATCTCGACACCGGTGCGCTTCGACGCATCCAGATAAGCCTTCTGGATCTCCGGCTGCCGCAACTGCATGTCGTCCGCCTCGGTGCCGAGGCTGACCTGCACACCATCGAGACCGATCTCCTTGGCCACATCAAAGGCCTTCAAGTCGGCCCGGCAGCCGATCGACCAGTCGCACGCGCCGATCTTGAACTCGCGGTCTTTCCAGGCAGCAAGCGCCTCGGCCAGAGCGGGACTGATGCCGAAACCGGCAGCAAGGGCGGTGGTTCGCTTGAGGACGGAGCGGCGGTTCATGAGGCGGGACATGGCAGACAGGGGCGGAGTTGCGGGTGGAAGTATGACTCAAAGCCCAGGCGACGGATAGGCGGAAACGACTACTTCTCCTCCGCCCCGCCGAGGGTGACGTGGATGTTGTATTTCTCCTGAAGGTGGGCGTGGGCGCGGGCGGCTTCGGCCGCCTTCGGATAGCGCTTGCAGGTAAGCTGGAATGTTCTGATGGCCTTCTCCTTTTCGCCGGCCTCCTCGTGGGTGAAGGCGATTTCAATCGAGGCCCGCGGGGCGACTCCGTCGATCACCTTGGTCTGCTGGTAGAGCAGGATGGCCTCGTCGTATTCCTTGAGCTTCCGGTGGCAGGCTGCCATCGCGAAATGGTTCTTCGGGAAGTCATCGATCATCCGGTAGATCGCGATCGCCTTCTTCCACTCGCCCTGCTTCTCGTAGCAGCCGGCGATCGCCCACTGGTATTCGCTGGCTCGCTCGCCATCGAGTTCGAGGAGTTGGCGATAAATCTCGAGCGCCAAAGGGATATTCCCCTCCTCCATCGCCATGCCCACGAGGTGACGCTTCCCTTCAACCACGTTCTCGAAGCGCTCATACCAACGACGGGCCTCGTCGCGCTTGTCGCGCGCCAGCAGCCAACTCGCCCGGTTCCCACGCAGCGCATCATCGGTGCCATGCGCCTTGGCGATCTCGTCGTAGATCTTCCAGACCTGGTCCGGGCGACCCACCATCGCATGCAGGCTGCCGATCCGGTAGAGCACGCCACTCGTCAGTTCGGGTGACTGCCGCAGGCTGGCGATGATCTGGTCGGCCAGTTTGCGGGCGTCGGACCGGGTCTTCTCCTCCTTCCACAGGTGCCCGATGGTCGCAACCGTCATCTCGCGAACCTGCTTGTCGAGTTCCCCGTCCTCGTAGGACGTCGCCAGAGCCTTGCGTCCCTGCTCGAACTCCTGGGAGTAGAAATGCATGCTGGCGAGTTCGCGGGAGGCATCGAGGCAGGCCTGCGCGTTCTTTTCCGTCCGCTTGAGCTCGAAGGTGAACTCCCGCAGGATGCGCAGCACCTCCTCGTCATTCTGGTGAAGCTTGGCGTAGGCCAGCAGGTCAAGCCGGGCGCGGGTGGCAATCGCGTGATCCGGGTAGTCGTCGAGGATCAGGCGGAAGGACGCCGTCGCCTCCTTCACCTTGCCCATCCGCTTGTAGGCATCGGCCATGCAGTAGGCCGCCAGCGTCGCTTCGTGACTCTCGGGCCAGTAGTCGATCACCGACTGAAACCCGTCGCGCAGCGCGGTCTGCGGCTTCTTGAGCTTCATCAGCGAGTGGCTCCACATCAGCTGCGCGTAGGGCGCCCCGGGGCTCTTCTCGTAGAGCGTGAGAAACTTCTCATACTCGGCCAGCGCGATCTCGAAGCTGCCCTTCAGGTAATGCTTTTCCGCCACCTTCATCTGGTAGCGCTCGACCTCCCTCATCGCCTCGTAGCTCTTGAGGTCGATCTGCTCGAGGTCGGACAGCCCGGCCGCCGCTGGCACCGTAAGCAGCATCACCGAAAGCCATAGACAGACGATGAACCGCAGAGGCGCGGAGAACGCAGAGATATTGGAATTCTGGAAATCCGTCCCCATGGATTTGCACAAGCACTCTGTGACCTCTGCGCCTCTGCGGTCAGAAAACTGCCGCCACCGGTCACCGTTGGATCTTCGATTCATTCCTCGTCCTCCTTCGTCGCATTCAACCACCGGTCATACTCGACGTGGGCGTAGAAAATCACATTCACCCCGAGTTGGTAGCAGGATTCCCAGATTTCCCGCGGCACGCCGGAGTGACCGTCCGCCCACGCGTCGCCGATATCCCCGGGATGATAGTAGGCAACCAGTCGTCCGTCCACGACCCACCCGAGGGCATCAGAGCGCCCGTGCTTCGCGACGTAGGGCAGCTTGGGCAGCGGATAGGGCGCCCGGTGGATCGGGTGGTCGAGATACAGGGAGATCGGCTCCACGCGAGGCAGGACGCGGCGCATCATGTCGATGAACTGGCTTCCCCAGCCCGGACTGCCGCCATTGTCCCCGAAGAGCATCCCGTGCTGATCCGTGAGGTAATGGCGCAGCACCTTGATCTCCGCCGAGCTCACCTGGATCCCCCGCTGGCCGGTCATGTAGACCAGCGGCGGGCTCTTCCGTGCGGGAAAGCTCCTTAGGCGCATGATTTCCATCGGCTCGGGCCGGTCGCTCACGGGGTGTCCGGTGCGCACGCCGTATTCGGTCAGGAGGTTCAGGTCCGAACCCCGATTCATGTCCTGATCCCAGTCGCCGCCGTCGTATTTCAGACGAATGAAACGCACCTTCCCGCGCTTCGTTCCCTTCGAGAAACCGGCCCCGTCGCCCTTGCCCTGCCCGACCTTGTAGAGGTGCTCGGTGACCTCGAGCAGCTGCAGCTTGATCTCGTTGATCGGCGGCGGGTTGAAAACGACGCTGCTGAAGGGGTTGATCACGTACTTGCGGCGCTCGACCTTCTGGATCTTCACCACCTGCTGGAGCTGCGCCACCTCCCCTCCTCCGGCGGGACTCTCATAGATCGAGCAACCGCGGAACTGGCTGATGACCAGAAAACACAGGCAAAAACAGAAACCGTAGGAGAGAATGGTCGCCAGCGACTGACGCAGCTTCGGACTCCGACAGGCATAGTACCACGCCGAGAGATTGAGCGGGTTCCAGATCCGCTTACCCGAGCCATCCCGCTCGTCGCGGGTCGCACCGTGCACCCACCACACGACCCACGCGAGTCCAGTGAAAAAGACCACGAAGACCCCCAGCCACTCGAAGCGCCGTGACCACTCATCCGCTCCGAGGATGTGGGTCAGGTAGACGAGAAACTGCCAGACGGAAAAGATCGACAGGCTCCACACCGCCCGCTGCTTCCACTTCGGCAGACGGCGCGCACGCACCACCGCCACACCCGCGACCACCAAGCCTGTGGTGAAGATCCCGAACAGCAGCCAGATCGGAGCAACGAAGAAAGCCCAGGCGTCGAGCCACGCGAGCAGCCACACCCCCGACGCCGCGACACCAAGCAGCGGCTTCCGATTCGTGGATAGATAGGTGCGCGGATTCATGACACGGAGGAGGTCAGACACTCCTGTCTGCCGGCGTTAATCGGGTTTCTGTCAGACAGGCGTGTCTGACCTCCATTCGCAGATTCATCGCCTTCAGCAAGTTGGGCTCAGTCGAGTTCCTCGAGGAAGTTGCCGGTGTCGCTTTCGAGTGGATTCACGTTCGGCGGTGCCTTGATCTCCTCACCAACCCCCAGGGTCTCCAACGCATCCGGCCCTGCCGGCGCTTCCATCACCGCAGGCTCAGGCACCTCTTCGGCGGCGGCCGGGGGTGTTTGGGCAGCCTCTGCCGTTTCCGTGGCCTCGGGTGCCGGTTCCGATTCACGCGTCAGGTAGGGGATCACCGTGAAGACGAAAAGGATCGCCACGATCAGGATGAGGGACTGGACGATGGCGCGAAACAGGCGGTTGCCGGTCACCATCCCGAGCATCTCCTGGGGACTCCTCCCCTTCATCTCCGCAAGGAAGGCTTTCAGTTCGGCCACCGTGGCCCCGGAGTGGTTGCGCAGGTTCCGAAGCTCGCTCCGGGTGCTGGCAAGAGGGGGTTGGGATTCTTCGCTCATCGTTCGGATTCCTTGGTTTCGAGAATGTGGGTCAAGTCGCCGCCGGCTTCGCTGATCGCCTCGATCACCGGCTCGAAGCGCTCGGCGGGCGTGTCCTTGTGGACCTTCAGATGGACGCGGCGGGAGCCTTCCGGAGCGTCGCCGAGAATGGTCTCGAGCTGGCCTGCCAGTGAATCGGCGGAGGTCTCGCGTCCGTCGAGGTAGATCTTCATCCCGCTGTCGATCGCCACGCTGGCCCGGGCAGCCGCCGCCGGCTCGACCTCCTCAACCTGCGCGGGGACCCACTGGATGTGGCTGTCGTTCTGAACCCGGGCGAGAATCACGAAAAAGATCAGCAGCAGGAAGCCGATGTCCCCCATCGCGAAGGTCGGGATCGTGGCAGTGAGCTGACGGCGCTGGATGATCATCGGACCTGGATGCTTTTCTCCTCCGCCACTTCCAGGGTGAGCAATCCCCCTGCCTGATCGATCACCTGCGAAACCGCAATCCACCGGGTGTAGGGCGTTTTGGGCGCACTCTTGAGAACGACCACCCGCTCCTCCTCGCGCTTCCTTTCGGCCAGTTCCTCCGCCAGCCGGGCAGGAAAGCTTGCCTCATCCAACGGTGCGCCGTTGAGGACGATGCTGTTGGCCGTGATCGACACTTCGAGGTTCTTCGACTGCTTGCGTTCATCCGCCTGTGGCTCGGCGCGCGGTAGTCGCTGATCCTGCCCGTCTTCCGGCTGCACCGACGCGCAGACCAGGAAGAAGATGATCAGAATGAAGGCGATGTCCGAGCTGGCACTACCCGGCGGATCGACCAGAAGCTTTCCTCGTTTCAGCTTCATGAGTCCTCCTGCTGGAGCGTCAGGCGCAGGGTCACCACCTCGATGAGTTCGGCGGCGGATGATTCGACCTGCAGCACGAAGCTGTTGATGATTCCGGTGAAGTAGTTGAAGGCGAGGTAGGCGGGAATCCCCACAATCAGGCCGAAGCAGGTCGTCAGCAGAGCGATGCGGATTCCGGAAGCGGCGGCCTGCACGATGTTCTGCTGGCCGACGTTCGCCTCAATGTCACCGAAGGCGACGACCATGCCCTGCACCGTGCCGAGGAATCCGAGCATCGGGGCCACGCTGGCGACCGTGGCGAGGATCGGCAGGTGCTTCTCGAGCGCGGCCACGATGTGCACGCCGTAGTTCTCCATGCTCTTGATTACCTGATTCTCGAGCTGCGCGGGGTCGTAGTTGAGGCGCCGCAATACCAGATACTTGCGCAGGCCGTTCGCAAGGATCGCCGGGACCGGGCCCTGCGCGGAGTCGCAGCGTTCGAGCGCCTCCTCCACCCGGTCCTCCGAAAGCATTTCCAGCACCTCCTCGCGAAGTTCGGAGGGATCGTCGTCCAGCATCCTCAGGCTGCGGTAGCGCTCGATGATCACCGCCAGTGCGACGACCAGCATGATCAGGATCGGCCACATGAAGATGCCGCCTTCCAGCAGCAGGCCGGAGGCGCCGCTTTGGAAGAACTCGCTGATACTGGCTAGAGGAAACGTCATGATGCTTGGGGATGAAAGAGCCTGACTTAGAACGCCAGCCACCCGAAGGGTTTTTCGAATCAACTGCAAGGATGGGTTAAGTTCGGCACAGCGCGCCAGACCGAGGTCATGCCTTGACGGAAAACCAGAAAGCTGGAAAGTTTCCTCCATGAAGACCACCCTCGACCTGCCGGAAGAACTCGTGCGCGAGATGAAGGTCCGGGCGGCACGCGAGGGACGAAAGCTCCGGGATGTCGCCACTGAAGTCGTCCGTCGAGGGCTGGAGCAGCCCGACCCTCCCAGGAAGCCCGGGAACCGGGTGAAGCTTCCCCTCTTCGAGGGCAAGCCACCGGCCAATCCGGAGGACGAACTGACGCCGGAGAGGATTCACGATCTTCTCGCGCAACAGGAAGTCGAGTGGATGCGAGAAGCCGATGAAGCTGCCCGACGCTAACGTGTGGTTTGCCGTGTCCGTCCGCGGACACACGGGTCATGCGGGAGCGATGGCCTGGATGGAGCAGCAAACCGGCAGCGACACCATCCGCTTCTGCCGCCCTACCCAGCAAGCGCTGGTTCGCTTGCTCACGATGAACGGGGTGATGGGTGGCTACTCACTCCCGCCCGCAAGCAACGCCGAAGCTTGGAAAGCCTATGAAACCTTCCTTGGCGATGACCGAATCGCTTTCGCACCCGAGCCCGCGGGAATCGAGGAAACGTGGAAGACGTTCGCCTCCCGCAACACCCCTTCCCCGAAACTCTGGATGGACGCCTATCTCGCCGCCTTCGCCGTCCGCGCCGGGTTCCAGTTGGTCACCGCCGACAAGGCCTTCACCCAGTTCGACGGATTGGATCTATGTCTGCTCGAGGCGTAGTGGCAACCGATTCCGCAACGCCAATCCTCCTCCAGCCTCATCAAGCCTGAAACCTCTCCAAACGAAGTTTAATCGCTTCCCAACCCGGAACCATTGCCGAAAGCAGTCGAAAGAACGCTGGGCTATGGTCGGGGTGCTTGAGATGGCAAATCTCGTGAGCAATCACGTAGTCGATGCAGGCGGAAGGGGCGTGAATCAGCTCGGGGTTCAGGGCGATGCGACCGTTCCTCCCAGCGCTTCCCCAGCGCTTCGGCATGCGCCGTAGCACCAGCTTGGGCTCGGGAAGCTGGTTACGCTGACACCACGGACGCCATCCCCCGAGCCGGCGCGTGAACTGCTGCCTCGCCTTTTCCCGGAACCACGCATCCAGCAAGCCCCGGATCTCGTCCTGACTGCCCGAGGTGGATACCACATGGAAGTAGACACCCTTCAGCAGGACGGAGCCTCGTTCGCCGGCCAAGATCTTCAGGCGATACTGCTTCCCAAGGTAGCGGTGGGTCGCACCGGTGACGTAGCGCCGGGGCATCCGGGTCGCGTTCATGTCGGCGAAGGCTTTCCGCTGGCGCTCGATCCACTTGGTTCGCTTGCCGACCTTCTCCCGGATGGAGGACTCTTCGGAGTCCAGGGGCGCCGTCAGTTCGAGCGTCCCGTCCGGCAGCACGCTGATCGCAAGGGTTGTGCGGCCCGTTCGCTTCAGCACAGCGGGGCCGGCGGGAGTCTCCAGCGTCCGGACCTTAGACATCGTCCCGGCGGTTGATCGCGATACCGAGGACGGCATCCACGATGGCGTCGACCTGATCCCAGCTCAGCGAGATGCCCTTCTCCCCCTGCAGCTCGACGAAGAAATCGTCGAGGTCGTTCCGCATCCGGTTCTGGGCGTCTTGGTTCTCGCGCCAGCGCACGACGGCGTGGCGGCGGATGATGTCCTCCATCTCGCAGGCCGCTTCCGCCATCACCTGCTCGAAGGTCACGGACTCGGGATCGTTCCGGGTCTTGTATTGCGCCGGATCCTCATGCAGGCCGCCCTGACCCGTGGCCATCTTGTCCTTCAGCGCGCCGAACAGGGCACGGGAGAGGTCCCGCTCCTTGAGGATCTCCGGACCTTCCTTGGACTTTCCATCCCGGACCTGCTCCATGACCTCCGTGACCCGGCGCAGGTACTCGGCATCGCTGATCCGCTCGGCGCGGTATTCATCGATGACCTGCTGCAGGAGCTGGGAGAACCGCCGGTAGAAGAACGGATCTTCGTCCATCTTCTCGGTGATCGTCTTCTTCGTCCGGTTGGCGATGGTGTCGGCCTTGGCGCGGGTGCTCTGCGCCTTTTCCACCTCGGCCTTGAAAGCCTCCCGTTCGAAGATGTTCACCGGATCGACGATCTGGATCACCTCGTCGGCCTGGACGTAGGTGTTGAGCATCTTCTGGATCTGCTTCTCGTAGTCCCGGTAGTCGATCTCCTCGGCATAGCGCAGCTTCACGCTGGCCCGGAGCTTCTGGAAAAACGCGGCCTCCCGCTTGTAGCGGTCGACCTTCGCCTGCGGCGTGTCGGTGATCCAGTGGATGCTCGACAGCGCCATCTTGAGCAACCGCGTGAACTTTGACAGGCGGGTGTAGAACTCGTCGCGCTTGTCCTTGTCCTCCAGAGCGAGCTCGAAGGCCTCCTCGTCCTTCTTGTTCTTCACCTCCTTGAAGAGATCCCACAAGGCATCGTGGAGCGCGGGGAGCTTCTTGATCTCCTCGTCGATCACCGTCAGGGCGCCTTCCAAGTCCTCCTCGTCGAACTTCCCTTCGAGGCTGCTGTAGAGTTCCAGCGCATCGTGGAGCTGGGTGACGACTCCGTAGTAGTCGATGATGTAGCCGAAGTCCTTGCCGGGGTGCAGACGGTTCACCCGGGCGATGGCTTGGAGCAGGTTGTGCTCCTTGAGGCTCCGGGCGATGTACAAGACGACGTTCCGCGGTGCATCGAAGCCGGTCAGGAGCTTGTCGACGACGATGAGCAGGTGTGGCTCCTCCTTCTTCTTGAAGGCCTCGATGATCTGCCGGTTGTATTCCTTCTCGGAACCGTACTTGGCCATCATCGCCTTCCAGAAAAGCTCGATGCTCTCGTCCTTCTCTTCCTGCTGGTGTTCCTCTGGGTTCTCAATCTCGCCGGGACCGGAAATGATCACCTCGCTGGTCACCTTGCCGAACTGATCGAGGAAACCCTTCAACATCAGTGCCTCCCGTTTCCCCGGTGCGGTGACCTGCCCCTTGAACTCCGTGCCCAGCCACTCTTTGGAGAAGTGCTGTGAGATGTCCCAGGCGATGATATACATCCGGCTTTGCAGGCGGTTCAGTTCGTCCTTGGCGGAGAACTTGCGCTTCAGGTCGGCCCGTTGCTCATCGGTGAGGCCCTCGCACATGGCGTCGAACATCTTGTCGACTGCCTTGGTGTTCACTTCCTGGAGGACGTGGCGACCCTCATACAGGAGCGGCACAACGGCCTTGTCCTCGACGGCATCGCGGATCGTGTAGGTCGCCTCCTTGATGAAGCCGCCGAACTTGTCGGCGGTGCTCTTCTCCTTCTTCATCAGCGGGGTGCCGGTGAAGCCGATGTAGCAAGCATTCGGTAGCGCCTTCTGCATCCGCAAGTTCGCCTCGCCGTAGTGGCTACGGTGGCTCTCGTCGATGAGCACGAACAGGTTGTCGTCCTCCACCTTGAAGCTCTTGGAGTCCTTGGCCGCCGCGCCGAACTTCTGGATCAGGGTGGTGATCACGCTGACGTGCGGATCCTTGAGCAACTCGACCAGGTGCGGACCCGTCTTGGCCTGCACCGGGTCCTTGCCGCACTGGTGGAAGGTCTTCCAGATCTGCTCGTCGAGATCGATGCGGTCCGTGACGATGACGATCCGGGCATTGGGGATGCTCTTTTCCAGCGCCAAAGCCTTGCCAAGCAAGACCATCGCCAGCGACTTCCCCGACCCCTGTGTCTGCCAGATGACCCCGCCCTTGCGCCGTCCGTGCCGGTCACGCTGGCGGACCCGCTCAAGAGTGCTCCGGATCGCGAAATACTGCTGATAGCGGGCGATCTTCTTCACCGCCCCGCCCTCGTCGTAGAGGATGAATTGCCGGGCCAGCTCGATGAGGCGCTCGGGCCGGCACAGCGACCACAGGAGGAAATCCTGACCGGTCGGCTCCCTCCCGCCCATCGCTTGCTCCTCGAAGTCGGCCTTGGCGAAGGCGAACATCCCCTTGAAGAGCTTCACGTGTTCTTCGGGGCGGACCGGGCTGTTGACCGCCGCCCGCACCGCATCGCTCACGTCGTGGATATCGCGCCACTTCGCCCAGAACTTCGCCTGGGTTCCGGTCGTTGCGTAGCTCCCCTCATTCTTGTTGAGGGCCAGGACGAGCTGTGCGTAGTGGAACAGGTGCGGGATCTCGTCCTCCTTCTGGTTGCGGACGTTCTGGTTGACCGCCTGCTCCAGGGAATGCTTCTGGTCGGGCCGCTTGCACTCGATGACGAAAAACGGGATGCCGTTGACGAAGCCGACGATGTCCGGCCGCCGGGTGTCGTGGCTGCCGGTGCGCTCGACCTCATATTCGGCCGTGACGTGGAAGGTGTTGTTGCGCGGATTTTCCCAGTCGATGTAGCGCAGCGTGAATCCCTTCGTCTCGCCCTCGATCTCCTGGTCGAGGCTCTTGCCAAGCGTGAGCAGGTCATAGGCCTTCTCGCTGGTCTTGACGATGCCCTCGGGCGGCAGGTCACGCAGCGCCTCGATGGCCTTGGCCAGGTTCTCCTCCGAGAAAGCGACTTCCTTGCCCTTGAAAGAGATCCGGTTCAGACGGCGGAGCTGCTTGGTCAGGACGCCTTCCAACAGCACCCGTCCCAGCTTCCCCTTCCGCTCGACCGCCACCTCCTCGGGGCCGAGGTAGCTGTAGCCGAGTTGCTGGAGCAGCCGCAGCGCGGGGATCTGGCTGATCGGGGCCTCTTTGAAGTCGGGGGTCATCACTGCTGGGATTCGCTGCTCATGGGCAAAAAAATACCCGCCAAGTTGCGCATCGTGGAGAGGCGTGGCGGGTGTATTCTGGAGGAATGGAACGGAAGGGCAAAAGCCCATGAAGTAAAGCACCCGCCCTGGTGCGCATTGCAAAGAGGCGTGGCGGGTCTGTTGGATTCAGAATAATGATTGGGGCTTTCGAAGCAAGCCCCGACCCGCGCGTTGCAAAAAGGGGGCTCGTCGGTGAGACACCACTCGAAGCTTGGCTTTTGCAACATCTCCGGGCAATCTTCTCTCCGCCTGCCAACATTGAAAGTCGTCTCCATGGCGTCGCGGGGTACCCCGCTCAGGTGTCCGGTGGGCACTCCGACCGATCCAAAGGTTCCACTCCGGTGACAAGCGCCCACGGGGCCCTTCCCTGAAATGGGATAGCCGGGGTGGTCGTTGGGGAATTCGAGGCCGATGATGCGTCCTTCCATGGTTGGCTTGTTGCGTCAGTTCCTGAAGATACCTGAGGTTTCTATGTCCGCGGACTCGCCTTGCCGCGAACAACCCCGAAGGTCTTCGCAAGAATCCGGGAGGTTACGTTGTCGATCTCCTCGGTCAGAACGGGATCGGAATAGGGCTTGGAAACAAGGACGTTACCATCGTGAGTGATCGTATATTTTTTCGGAGGGAAATGGACCCCCACCGTGGTTTCATGATCGAAGGGTGTCGCGGCTTCGCCCAGGTATCGAATGAATCGGAACGTCATGAGGATTTGTCCACCCGGAACCTGGAAGCTGATGTCGGATTGCGACACTCCAGCTCCCGTAGAAGCCGCTCCTCTTAGATTCTCGGTAACGACCTCATATTTCGAAAACATCGGCTTCAACCCTTCCATCTTACGCTCAAGCTCCTTGATGAACGGCTGAAAACTGATCTCTGAGAGGTAGCCGAGATTTTCCTTGGTCGGCATGTCTCCTTCTTTGTTCCCTGCCAATTCACCTTTTACAAACAGCGCCACCTGTTTTTCCACATCGCTCGGCTCCTCAATGTTTTCTCCGTTCCCGGCTCGGATTGCCAATTCGAGCGACGCACGGACGCGGTCTCTGAGGTAGTTCACCAACTCCGCAAGATCCCCGGCGTCCGCCATGCGCAGCGCTGCGAGGTAGGCCTTCTTCTCTTCGGTCGGAATGATGATCGGCGGGTATCCGGACCGCAACAGCAGGTAGTTGACCAACATACGCGCCACCCGGCCGTTGCCGTCATCGAAAGGATGAATGAGGACGAAATCGTGGTGAAGCTTCGCTGCCACCATCGCGATGTCTTCCATCGGCCCCTCAAGCTCCGTCCAGAGCCAGTCCACCAGCGCCTTCATTTTCGCCGGGACTTCGTTGGGCGCGGCGAACTCAAAAACTTCGCCAGTCGCTGTGCGAACGTTGTTCGGCGTCGTCTTGTATTCTCCAGGAATGATCTGCTTGCGAGTCGGCTGACCATCTGCCGTTTCCGTGGGTTTCCAGAATGGCTCCTTGAGGATGATCTCGTTCAGGTCCCGGATGTCGGTCTCCGAGAGACCCCGCTCAGGATCGGCGGCAAGCTTCCGCAGGTGCTCGATGCCCAGATCGTGGGCTTTCATCTCGACATACTCGCGGATGTCGTGGGTGCCGTGCGTCTGATCGTGGAGCAGCAACAGCTCGGTTTCACCGTAGGTCAGCGTGTTGCCCTCGATGTGGTTCGAGTGGTAGTTCCATTCTAGGCGGAGCTTCTGCCACAGGCGCTTCTCACGATCGGGCTGGAGGGGCTGGAGGGAGCTCCATTCCGACTTTGCTGCAAGGAGGGCTTGAAGGTCTTCGTTCATGGTGCTGGAGGATGGTTCAATCCCAGACATAGCGCTCGTCGTAGTCGATGCGGTATTTCTCCAGTAGCGCACGGTATTCTTCCTGGAAGGTCCGGGTGCGTTGGTGTTCGCGCTGGTTGCGGATGTAGTCGCGGACCGAATCCCGGTTGGACTCGCTCACGGAGAAGGCACCGTAGCCGCTTTGCCAATGGAAACCGCGATAAACCGGGCCTCGGGCGCGAAGCCATTCGGTGGCGCTCTTCTTGACGGCACCGACGACGTCACTCAGGGCAACCGTGCGAGATAGAAGAAAGAGGAGGTGGGCGTGGTCGGGTTCCGTGTTGATCTCGACCGGGATGCATTTCAGGCCGTTCAGAGTGCCGCCCATGTAGGCATGCAGGTCCGGGCCGTCCTCGGCCGACAGGATGCGGTCGCGGTTCTTCGTTGAGAATACGAGGTGGATGTAGAGCTTGGAGAGCGATTGAGGCATCGGCCGCGGAGGGTTTCAGGTGGAGGCTGGGGACAAGGGCGGGGCGGACCTTTCTCGCGCCCCTTCAGGGCGCGGGAAATCCGGTGGTAACGCAACCCGGGGCATCGCTTCGCTCAGCCCCGGGCTGGATTCCCGGCCCCCGTTGGGGGCGCACCGGATTTGCGGAGTGAAATCGCGGTCGCCGTTGAGGGCGCGCCGGGTTTGTGGGGTGGAATCGAGGTCGCCGTTGGGGGCGCATCGGGCTTGCGGGATCGCATCGAGGTCGCCGTTGGGGGCGCATGACGTCTCCGGGCGGGTGCATCGCACCCGGGCACCGGCCCGAAGGGTCGGTAGATTCCAGCCCGGGGCTGAGGAGGCCGCAGGCCGACGATGCCCCGGGACCACGAACCATACCACAACCCCATGCCCTGAAGGGGCATGAGACAGGCCGGATGATATGGAATCGCAGGCGTTCATGGCGATGCAACCGGTTCATCCACCGCCACCCGGATCTTGCCGGTGAGGAGGCGCTGCATGAGGCCGCGCTTCTGGAGGTCGAGGGCGTCGCGTTGGCGGCGGAGGAGGGTAAGTTCGGCGTCGCAGGTGTCGAGGATCTCACCGATGGCTTCCTGCTCCTCGATGGGTGGGAGCATGAGGCCGATCTTGAGAAATGCAGTCTTGCTGAGCACCCGGTTCCGCCCGGCACCGCCCGGCGAAGCGAGTCCGCAATCGAAGACGAAGCGCTTGGTTCGGATGTAGTGGCGGAAGAAGGCACGGGAGGCTTTGCCGGCTCTGAACGAGAAGGTCGGAAAGCGATGGGAAACCAAGGCTCCATCGGCTTCATCGGATACGATCGCTGCGGCTCCCTCCCAGGCGAAGGTGATGTTGACGATCAGGTCGCCCGACTTGATCTCGTAGAGTTCGTCGAGAGCGATGTCGGCAGGGATGAAGTCAGGCTTCAGGAACACCCCCCGGCCGTGGCTACGGATGCCGGCGGCCAGAAATGGTTTGGAGGGTTTCGGAGTCGGGCGCGGCGTCGGCTCGAGCACCTGCGCGAGCGTCGTCGTTCGCCATTCTCCCGTTGCTCCGGCAACGCGCTTCCTGCCCGTGAGAAGCTGCAGCATGAGCGCCTTCTTGCGGCGGTCCTTGGCGGCGATGAGGGCGTCGAGCTTTTCGAGGGCCTCGTCCCAGGTGGTGAGGATGTCTGCGATCTTGCGTTGCTCGGGGAGTGGAGGAAGGGCTACGTGGATACCTAGAAATGCAGACTTTGAAATATTTTTCATACTCTGACTGGTGCCAGAGGCTCGGTTGCGCATTTCTAACCGTATTGTCGGCAATCGAAGTACCTGAGATAGCCATTCTTCGCTTGCGTTGGCATTTTTGAGTAGCCGGACTTGCCAAAGTTTGTCTGGGAGGAACAAGTTACCTGGTGTTTCTTTGATTAACGCTGATTCACCGACAAGTTCCGGAGAATTACTGCGACTCACTAGAATGGCACCAACTCGAGGGCGAAGCCTAGCCCGCAAAATCTCGGATGTTTCGATAGCCTTGTTCTCATCGGGTAGAAAACGCCCATCGCTGACGGCACTGACTTTAAGAACTCCTTGCTCGTTACGAGCAGCAGGTCGGTCACTACCAGAAACACTCACACCAGCTTCGAGTTTATCTATTAACCTTTCTAGCTTCGCGCACTCCCAATCCACGGGAATCTCTCCCGCAGCGGTCTGCTTGGTTTTCTTCGAAGCGTTGAGAGAGAGCTTGGGCATGGCGATGGGAGATTAGCCGAGGAGGGCATCCAGATCGGCGAGGAGCGACGGGATGATGGCCGTTCCACGAAGATCGGGGGTGGAGGCCCAGCCATGGGTGGCGGAGGCGCGTGAGAGCGACGGAAATGCCTGCCTGAGCACTTCGCGGAGCTGGATGGCCTGGAAATTCTCCGACTTTTCCTCAAGGCCGGGCTTTCCGAGGGCATCGAGGAAGGTTTGCAGCGCGTGGAACAAGGGAGCCCAGCTGACCCATCGCGGGAAGGTCTCCGCATTCGGCCAGGTGAGCAGGAAGCGCCATTCGTCGGGGCGGAGAATGTAGAAGGTCTTTTCCCTGCCCACGCGCATGGAGCCAATGTGGCCGGACGCCGTGAGGTCGTTGAGGACGTTCTGGATGCTGCGGCGGTAATAGCCGGTTTGGCGGGCAATCTCCGCAGGGTGTCCCTTCTCGTGGGCCAGCATCCAGGCCATGACTTCCGCCCTGGCTTGCACCCCGAAGAGGGCACGGAGCTTGAAAAGGAAGGTGGCGGGTTGGTCGGGCCGCGGTGACTGGCTCATCTCGCGGAGCTCGATGCTGCCGCGCTCCAAGCCGTGCCTGAGGAAGACCGGATCCGGTTCCTTGAGAACCGGGATGGATGGAAACAGCCGCCGAACCATGGTACTGCCCGGGGACTCCCCTTTCTCGACCCGGCGGATGAGGAGCTTCCACTTCTGGTTGGTGGAATCCCGCGAGACGAGATCGGCGATGGCGGCGAGGACGGCGGAATCGCCCAGCTGTTCGTCCTTATGCAGGCTTCCCAGCCTTCCCAGGTTGATCCAGCTGCCGTTGATGTGGAGCCAGTCGAGGATCTCGTCGAAGAGGCGGCTGTCGTGGCGGGCGATGTGGGTGGAGAAAAGCAGCAAGGCCTCAGGGTCGATCAACCACGGGTCCTCGCTGCGGGCATAGCCCGCCACTCCCAGAGCGGACCATTGCCGCCAGAGGAAGTCGAGAAGCCGCTGTTGCAGGCTTTCCCTAAAGTTGTGCAAGGAGGGGTTCATGACCGAGTGCCTTGAGGACCCCTCCCAGGACGAAGAGGAATCCTTCCGAGGGATCTTGGGTGCGGGTCCAGCGAGCGGCGGCAAGCAGCTCCTCAGCCGTCGGCTGGAGATCCTGCAGATCCTCATAGTGCCGTCCGGCGTCTGAATCCGCCGTGGCGTAGAGCTTGAAAAAGATCTGATCGTAGCGGCTGATGAAGCTGATGCGCAGATTTCCATCTGGGCCGTAGTCGCGCGGGATCAGGCGGGCTGCCATCCCTTCGGGGAATCCAAAGCGGAAAAAGGAGTCGTCGGATGGTCCCGTGTTGAACCAATTTTCCAAGAGCCCCAATTGGCTACCGACTTCCTCGGCTGCCTTGTAGAGCCAGTCAGGCAGTGGTCTGGCGTTGACCAAGCCATCAGTCTCGGCGCGGGCTAGGACGTCCACGTCGCGGGTTTTGTCGCGACTGACCAGCCCAAGCGCCAACAACGACGAGCCGCCGCAGACCACCCAGTGCTGTGGCGGGTGGTCTGATGTCAGCTCGGCGAGGAGATTCAGGGCTTCGTCGAGAAGTGTTGAATCGAGCTTTTTCATTCTTTAATGCTATTCTAAACACCCGGAACGGGTATTTCAAGTAGCATTTAGAGTCCAATTTGATCCAAATGGGACTTCATTTTCTCCCGAACGGCGGCAAGTTCAGCTTCCAGGGTGTTGATTTCCGTCTTCACCGCGTCGAGGTCGATCTCCTCCTCTTCCTCGAAGGTATCGACGTAGCGCGGGATGTTGAGGTTGAAATCGTTGTCAGCGAGTTCCTGCGGGGTGGCGCGGTAGGCGTACTTGTCCACCGTCTCGAAGGCGCGGTAGGTGGCGACGATCTTGTCGAGGTGCTCCTCCGTCAGGACGTTCTGGTTCTTGGCATCCTTGAACTCGCGGGAGGCGTCGATGAAGAGGACGTCGCCATGGGTCTTGCCCTTGTTGAAGATCAGGATGGCGGCGGGGATGCCGGTACCGAAGAACAGGTTGGCGGGCAGGCCGATGACGGCTTCGAGGAGGTTCTCCTCGATCAGCGCCTTGCGGATCTTGCCCTCGGCAGCGCCGCGGAAGAGGACGCCGTGGGGCACGACCACGCCGACCTTTCCGGTGCCCTCGCGGGCGGTCTCGATCATGTGGGTGATGAAGGCGTAGTCGCCTTTCGACTTCGGCGGGATGCCGCGGTGGTACCTTACGTAAGGGTCAGCCCCGGCCGCGTCCTGTCCCCACTTGTCGAGCGAGAAGGGCGGATTGGCGACGACGATGTCGAATTTCATGAGCTGGTCGCCCTCGACGAGGCGCGGGTTGCGCAGCGTGTCGCCCCACTTGATCTCGAACCTGTCCATGCCGTGAAGGAACATGTTCATCCGGCACAGGGCGTGGGTGGTGCCGTTCATTTCCTGACCGAAGAGGGCGAAGTCCCGCTCGTCCGCCTGACGGCCGACCTGGATGAGCAGCGAGCCGGAGCCGCAGGCCGGGTCGCAAATCGTGTCGCCCTTCTTCGGATCGAGGATGCGGGCGATGAGGCGCGAGACTTGGGCCGGGGTGTAGAACTCGCCGGCCTTTTTCCCGGCGTCCGAGGCGAAGCGTTCCAGAAGGTATTCATAGACGTTGCCGATGACGTCCTCCGAGCCGACGACCGACGGGCGAAGGTCGAGCCGCTTGTCGGCGAAGTCCTCGAGCAGCTGCTTGAGCTTCGGATTGCGGTCGCGTGTTTCGCCGAGCTTCGATTCGGAGTTGAAGTCGACCTCGCGGAAGACCCCTTCGAGCTTGGCCTTGTTGGCCTCCTCGATTTCGGCCAGGGCGATGTTCATCTTTTCCCCGATGTCGGTGCGGCTGCGCTGCTCGTAGAGCGAGTAGAAATCGGCGCCCTCGGGGAGCTGGAAGCGTTCGCGGGAGAGCCGGCGCTGCACGCGGACCTCGTCACCGTCGTATTCCTTCATGTAGCGGTCGCGGTGGTCGCGCCAGACGTCGGAGGCGTACTTCCAGAACAGCATCACGAGGATGTAGTTCCGGTAGTTCTCGGCATCGACGAGGCCACGGAAGGTGTCGCAGGCGCGCCAGGCGGCCTCGTTGATTTCGGCTTGGTTGTGAATGGGCTTGGCCATGGGTCAGGGGAGCTTGGCTCGTTGGAGTAAGGATTGTTCTAGGTGAAGGGAGCGTAGGACGGCGAGGCGGGATTCGAGAGCGGAGGCGAGGTGTCCGAGGCGGTCGATTTCAACGATGGCATGCTGAACCTCAAGCGGGGGAACCGGCAATTCGAACGCCTCAAGCGCAGGCTTTTGAAGGGTCAGCACGTTGCTCCCCCGTCGGTTGGCGTCGAAGTAGGAGAAGGCCTCGCGGGTGCGCAGCATCCACGCCAGATAGGCCCCGAGAATTTCGTCGGAAACTGGCCGGATGATGAAGAATTGCGGCCCGACCAAAGCCGGAAGATCGCTGTCGTCGAAGACTGCCGCCGTCGTCCGACTGCCGCGATTGGGGAAGATCAGGTCGCCGGAGCGCAACAGCAGTTCACGGTTGAAGGATTCTCGCGGCGTAATCCGGACGAAGTCCCGGTTTCGAAACGCTCCGGCATCGTCAAGGTCGCTTATCTGGATCAGCCGATAGGGTCCCGCGGGATCGTGACGGGTGGCGTCCCGACCCCGCAGGGTCACCCCCATGCGGATGGTTGCCAAGTCTTTGAGTGGAAACGTCGGCATGGGGACTCGCCACTACGGACACTCCTGGAGACTCAGCAGATTGTTGGGCTGCTCGCCGTCGTTCTCGGTTTTCAGGTATTTCCGGCCGCTCGCACTGATGGCGATGATGACGCGGACCTTGGTGCCGGCCTCCATCACGTAGAAACTCCACTTGCCTGCTTCGATGCCGGCAATGGCGTCGTCGAGGGTGAGTTTCCAGCGATTTCCATCAGGGTTGGTGCCTCCAACGTGGGAAATACGCTCGTGGGCACTGTGGCGGTCGGTTTTGTTGATGCAGCGAATTTGGACTTCAATGGCCATTGGTTCGTATTGGGGTTGGACCCGCTCGCTCCGCTCGACGGGTTGGTTCTTGATCCGGCGTCACCCAAGATTACGATGCTGGCGAACGACCATACATTTCCTTGGAAAAGGCGGACGAAAAGACCCGGGGAGTTACCGCTCCCCGGGTTTCTTCTCGGCAAAGCGAGCTGAAAATTCCTCACGATGGGGAAATTTGCAAGCATTCAATTCGGATTTTTTACTCACACACACTAATCGTGATGCACAACCACTCAAGCTGCTCGTTGCTTCGACTGCCTCCACCGGCTTCCGAGCGGCCCTCGTCCGATTCCGACCTCAATCGCCCAGATCCGCCTGCCGGTCGAACTCGGAAAGCAGCTCCGGCAATGCCAGGCGGCCGCGTGAGTACTTCGCCGCCTCGCTTTCCGGGAAGTCCCAGCGGCAACGGTTGTAGCGGCGGAAGGCTTCGGGGATGTTGCCGGCCATGCGGTAGCTTTCGCCGGACCAGAACAGGCCCTGGGAGGTCAGCTCCTCGTCGGGAAAGCGCTTGGTGAACTCGTCGAAGGCCTCGGCGGCGTTGCCGAACTCCTCGTTCTTGTAAAGGGCCTGCCCGACCCGGAAGGCCATCTTGGGCGCCCACTCGTGGGTTGGGAATCGCTCGAGGAACTTGCGGCCGACGCTGGCCGCGACCGGGAAGTCCTCCTTCTGATAGAAGTGTTCGCTGATCCGCAGCATGACGTTGGCGATGAGCGGGCTCTTCGGATAGGTGGCGGCGAGGGTGGCGTAGTCCTCGAGCGCCTCGTCGAGCTGACCGGCCTCCTCGTGGCACTGCCCCATCTTGTAGAGCGCCTCGGGCGCCAGCGAATGCTGCGGGTGGTTGCGCACCACGGTCCGGTAGGCGCTCACCGCTTCTTCCCAGTCCTCCAGCTCCTGGGCGAACTGCCCGAGCAGGTAGAAGACACGCGGCGCATACTTTGGATCCGGAAAATCCTCGCGAAGCTCCTGCAGCACCTTGCGACCCGCCTCGAGTTCAACCATGGCCTCCTCTTCCTGCTCGAGCGCGCGATGGCTCTTGAACAACTCGAAGTGGCACTCGGCGACATGGAACTGCGTCTGGATCGCCAGGTCCTCGTCGCGGAAGTTCTTGCTGAAGGCCAGCGCCGATCCATCGACACCCATCGCCACGGCGACCTGCAGCTCGACCACCGGCGTGCCGTCGGGTCGCTGCATGACATTGTCGAGGTAGCCGACGGTCAGGGTGTCGCCGAAGAAGCACTCCACGCCGCCCTCGGGATTGCCGGGTGTCGGCTTCGAGGCGGCGACCAGCGGGAACGAGGCGTTGAACACGCCGCTGTGGCTGAGGGTTTCGCTCAGCTCGAGCGTTTCCTCCTCGCCGCTTTCCGAGCGCACCCGCACCAGCGCAATGTCGCGGCCGGGCGTGATGTCGAGATCCGGATCCTCGACCTGAAGGTAGAGCCGCTTGCCGAGGAAGACTCCTTCGACCGCCTCCTCGTAGCCCTCGTCCAGCACCTCCAGACTGCCCCGCGTCCGGAAAACCGCCTCGCTCGTCATCGACACGACTTCCGCGTCCGGCCGACGCTCGTCCGCATAACCGGCCGTCACCGTGTCGTTGCCCTGGACGTTGAGGATCGCCGCCTCCCCGCCACCGGATTCATCCGCGGGCTCGACGGCCACGCTTTCCACATCACCGAGAGCCAGCGGGATCTGCCCGACGAAGCGACCGGCCTGCAGCGCCGGATTGAGCGAATCGTCCTGAATGGCCAGACCCGGGGAATGGTCGGTGGAAAGGGCACACTCGATCCGGGCACGGGTCCCCTGGCTGCTCTCGACGTCCACCTCGATCCGGCTGCCGGTGTGGAGTGCCCGGTCCGGATCGATCACTTCGATCGTGAGTGGAAGCCTGAGGCTGACCTCGACCGGACCGTCGCCCGCGACCTGCTCCGGCGTCATCGCCGGTGACTGCCCCGGCAGCGCACCCGAAGCGATCACCCGCATGGATCCGGCACTGGCGTCATTGACGATCACGTAGGACTCCCGGACGTAGGCGTGCCCGGGGAAGTTGTTCTGCTCGTCGCGGTAGCGGAGGAACACCCGCTCCCCCGGCGCGACCTGGATCGCTCCCTCGGCCGCCTCGGCCGAGGTCTCGACTTCGGCAAGGAAGACGCCGGTCGTCGGGCCGGTCTCCGTCGCCGTCAGCACCGTGCGCGTGCCGTCGGGCGCCTCGACCTCCACTTCCACCTCGTCGCGCTTGATGCTTCGATCCAGATCGTAGTCGACGACCTCGGCCACGATCCGGTCGCCGGGCTCGATCCGCAGCAACTCGTGGCGCTGGCGCCCCACTTCTCCGGATCCACCCCGGCTAAACGAATAGGTGATCGGAGTCACGCGACCGTCGCCGTAGGTCGCCGTCAGGCTCCCCTCGAGCAGGCGGTTCCGGTTCAGCCCGTCCGCCCCGATTTCGTCGAGGTAGGAAATCGTGACCTGATCGCCTGGAGCGAGTTCCAGGGTTTCGTTTCCGGCGAGCTCGAGCACGTCTTCTTCGGTCGGAATGTGCGTCGCCCCCCCGCCCGCGACCGTCATGTGGTTCACCGAAACACCCGCTCCATTGAACTGGGTGAACTCCCACCGCAGGTGCCGCAGCTCGAGCGGTGCCTGCTTCAGGATCCATGCGGCGCCGTCGCGGACCAGCGGGCCACCTATGGGACCGGTCACCCGCTCCAGGCCGGCCACCGTTGTCAGGTCGAAGTCTTCGGCGACGAAGGGCGCCAGATGCACGTTCGCGCTGCGGCGGTTTTCCCGCGCCCGGCTCGCCCGGGCCGCCTGCTCTCCCGCTGGAACCATCGAAACGACCACCAATTCATGAATGCCCTTCGCCGCGTGGACGTCCACGCTGCGCCCCCCCTGGCCGACGGGCAACTCGAGCCGACCGTCGAACATCAGGGCGGTGTGCTGGCCTTCGATCGAAAAACGGAGCGCGCCCGCCCGCGGCTGGACCAGGGGCCCGGACCACACGACCAGGTGCACCTTGTCTCCCTCCACCGGCGGCTGCCACGAAAGTTCCTCGACCACCGCTTCCTCCACCGGCTCGAAGGCCTCCAGCACCTTGGCCAGATCCGCCCACGAAACGTTCTCGGGCAGCTTGTCCTTCGGAGCCTCGAACACCCGCCGCACCATTCCCTTCATTTCCGACCGGGGCAGCGGCACGGCTTCGATCGACGGATGCTCGGCGAGCTTGTACCAGAAACGTCCGTCGTGGCTGGCGTGCAAGCTCAGCTCGATCGGCATCTCGGAGTCCTCCCGCGGCGACTCCAGCCGGACACTTTCGACCACCCGCGGCTCCTTCATGTCGACGGTCAGGCTCTTGGGTGCCGCGCCATCCAGCGTGCTGCGCCAGCTCGACTCGCGCCGCTGGTCGATCGCCATCAGCGGGCTGTGGTCGATCGCCGTGTCGCTGGCCCGCGCCCCCGCCGGCAGTTCCCCGGTCGGAATCGCCCCGACGAAGACCCCGCCGTGCGCCGAGCGCTCGCGGACCGGCACGCGAACCACGTCACCACTGCTCGTCGCCAGCTTGACCGCCACCTCGTCGGGTTGCTCGGTGCGGTCCTGGTCGCCGTCGGTCACCCGCACGTGGATCAGGTTGCCCGGCTTGACCTGGTTCACCGGGCGCTGATCCGCCAGCGTCGGCGTCTCTTCCTCCTCCTTGCGAAGCGTGTCGGTGAAGCTCTCTTCCTCATCCTCTTCGAGTGTCCGACTCGCCACCTCCAGACGGCCATCGGTGGCAATGCGAATGCGTGATCCTTCGAGAATCTGATTCTTGAACTGCTCCTTGAACTCAGCGGGGTAGTCCACGCGGATCAGGTCACCGCCCGTGACCTGCAGAATGCCGTCGTTGGGTTCGGCCACCCCGAGCACCGACGGGATGTCGGCGAGGAAGATGCCGCGACCCGCGCCACCGCTCAGGAGGAAGGAATCCTCGACGTCACCGCCGGGATCGGTGGTCACCCGCACCGGCAGCTTCATCTCGCCACGGCTGATGCCCAGATCCGGATCCTGCACCACCACCGCCAGCGCCTTGCCCGGCGTCAGCCAACGCTGCGATTCGCGACCCAGCCGCCCGACCGTTCTCAAGGTCTCGAGCTGCGCGAGGTAGCGCTGCTCGATGCCATAGACTTCGGCGAGGTGGTAGAGCGTGGAATCCGCCAGATCGATCTCCGGCACCTTCTCCAGCACCGTCAGGAAAATGCGACGTGCCTCGTCCGGCTCGTCGAGGCGGATTGCCACCAGCCCCCGCATGAAGTCGGCACGGATCGCCACGCGTGGATCGCCACTGGCCGCGAGGTCCTCGAAGATTTCCAGGGCCTGGTCTTCGATCCCCTGCGCCAGATAGGTTTCACCGATGCCGAACTTCGCGTCGATGGTTTCGGCCTCATCCGGATAAAGCTGCAACAGCGTGTTGTACTCGGCCCGCGCCACATCGTAGCGCTGGGACGCAAGGTAGTTGCGCGCGAGCAGGAGCTGAATGCGGGCCTTGTCGCGGCTCGCCACCTGTTCGGACTCCCCATTGCGGACCAGCCATCCGCGAAGCATTTCCTCGGCACGTTCGTGATCGCTCTCGTCACCCAGTTCGATGTGCGTCTCGGCGGCGAAAAGCAGCAACTCGATCGGCAGCTCCGCCACATGCTTGTCGAACAGCGCACGGCGCTGGAAGTAGGCCTGTTCCGCCTTGTCGCTTTCTCCCAGCCGCAGATTGAGGACCACCTCCAGAAGCGGCGCGATCGGGCTGTCCTCGGGAATGTCCGATCCGAGGCTGCCCATGCTGGCGTAGGCGGTCCGGAGACGGGCACGCGCCTTTTCCATCTCCTTCTCATCCACACCACCCACCGAATGGAGCATGCCGTTGAGGATCGCCGCGGCGAGCGTCATGTCCCGGCGGCGGATCGCCTCCAGCGCCCGGTCGTAGAGCCGGGTCCACGACTCATGGTGCCGGTCCGCACCCCGGATCGCCTGCTGGAGATTCGTGATGCGTTCCCATGAAGGCTCCTCGAGCAATGCCAGCCGGGCACCCGCCTCGGCGCTGATTCGCCCGATCCGGAGTTTTGAAATGGCGGCATAGACCTTCGCCTTGTCCCCATCCGGCATCTCGGAGGACTTCACCGCGTGCTCCATCCAGCCACGAGCCGGCCATTCGCCGACGTGCCAATCCTGGAACGGACGCGCATCCTGACGCTCGCGGGTCGCCTTCGTCCACTTGGCGAAGGAGGACAGATCCCCGGCCCGAAAGGCCCGGTCCGCCAGAGCCATGGCGATCGGTCCGTGCACCGTGTCCGAACGCTGGAAGGCCTCCTCCAGTTTCGCCACGGCCTCGTCCTCCTCCATGGTGCCGGTGAGGTGAATCAGTGAATCGACCCCGCCGTGTTCGTCGGGCCCCAGTTCATACTGCCGGCTCCACCATCGACGCGCATCCGCCTCCAGCTCCACATCCGCCAGCAGCCGTCCGATCCGGGCGGCGTGCCAACCCGGCGACCCGGCAAGCTCCGCACACTTTCCGGCCCACTCGGCGGCCTTCCTGCGATGAGCGGCATCCCCCACCTCCACCACCCGCACCCGGGTATCCGGATGGGCCGCATAGGGTGCGAAGGAAAGCATGTGCCGGGCCGCTTCCAGCTTGGCGGCATCGTCACCATAAACCGCCGCCTCGAGCCACGCCTCCGCCGCCTTGCGATCCTTCGGGTAGGCCTTGCAGTAGTCGCGAAACGCCTCATGCGAACGCTGGCGGACCTTGTCGCCCAGCTCATGACGATGCAGGTGGGCCTTGCGGCGCATCACCCACTTCTTCTGCTCGGAGGAAAGCGACTGCTTGAGCAGTTCGTCGCAGGCCCGCGCCCCCTCCTGGTGACCCTTCCACGCACGCGACCAAAGCCGCACCACCGGATCGCGCTCGAAGTTCCTCCTGGCATTGTCGATGAGCTTGCGGCGCGCGGGATCCTCGCTCCGCCACCGCCACAATGCCTGCCAATAGCCCTCGAGGTGTGCACCCCGTCGACCACTCTCGATGATTGCCGCAAGATCAGCGTTCACCTCTCCCTCGTCGGCTGCCTGATCGATCAGGCATGCCACAATGCGATCGGCTCCCTGAGCGCTGGGCGACTTGGAAAGCCACTCAAGCGCCATCGCGCGGGACTTGCCGGCGTCCTTGATCCGGTGCTGATAGAGATCGACGGCCAATACCTCCCTCAACGCAGCACCGCTTCCGGCCTGTTTGCCCACCTGCCCGCGCAGGAATCCCTCGGCCCTTCCATGATCGTCACCGCAGGCCTCGACATAGCGACGGACAAGATCATGAGAGTAATCGCCGCCTGCCATCTTCGCTTCGGCGAAAGCCAGCCCCTTTGCCGCCTGATCGCCCCCGACATAGGCATCGAATGCCCGCACGGCCGCTTCATGGGCAACCGGATCGCCCGGCAAAATCTTCGCCACTTCGCGGGCCTTGGCGGCCAGAACCGAGGCATCGGCCCCGGCGGCGGCCAACTCCCGAAGGAAGCCCGCCCAGTGCTCCCGATCGTCTGCATCCAGCGCCCCCTCCATCGCTGCGGCGGCTTCCTGATGGCGACCCCGCCTCGATTCGAACTCTCCAAGCCGGAACCAGAGCTGTCGCTTCAGTGCCGGATCACCCTTCGCGGCCGATACCGACCGACCCATTTCCGCACCCGTTTCCCACTGCTCGGCGCGATGGGCCAACTCCATCCCCTTCAAGGCCGCGGAAATCGACCATGGCTCCGATGGCTTGTTGCCCAAAACCGCGGCCGCGAACTCCGCTCCTTCACGCGCCGCCTGGGCATTCTCCGCGCGGTCGAATCCATCCAGGGCACGCTTCACCATCAGTGGATCGCCCTTCAAGCCCAGTGCCGCCCAGTGGCCCGCCGCCTCTGCAGGGCGTCCCAGTTCCTCGAAGGCTTCCGCCATCGCCCGATGCGCCCGCGGTGCGGACGGATCATCCGCAAACAACTCAAGGAAGCGCTTCCCCGTGGCCACCACATCCGCATGTCGCGCGCCGGCGGCATGACCCTCCATCAGACGCACCATCACCTCGGCACGCCGCGGGTGCCCTGCCTGAGCGCGGACGAAATCACCGGCCGTCTTGATGACCCCGAACACGTCCTCGTTCGCCTCGCGCTCGCTGAGCAATTCGAGCATCAGCTCCGCCGCCTCGGGGCTGTCGGTTAGATGATCCCTGAGTTTGGCCTCCAGATCATCCACGTCGGCGGCGGATACGGCGGAGTGAAGAACGATGATCGCGATCAAACAACTCAGGGGCCGAAGGTCCCCGAAGAACACAGCCCAGGGCAACGCCCTGGGAATCGATGTGGACCCATATTGGCGGGCTGAAGACCCGCGAGACCGTTCGCTCCCCGCATGTGGCAGGCCTTCAGCCTGCGGATTTCCTCCAACCTCACACCCAGGGCGTTGCCCTGGGCTGGTATCTGAAAGCCCTTCAGGCTTTGGCACCGGGCGGACCAATTGATCGAGAACCCCCCTCATCAAAAGCCTCCTTTCTTCAGGGCCTCGACAATCTTCACCGACTCGGCGGCGACATCGCTCTCGGGAAAATCCTGGATGATCTGCTCGAAGCGGCCCCGCGCCTCGCTCTTGCGGCCGAGCTTGTAGAGGCAACGGCCGTGATTGAAGAGAATCACGTCGAGAAAGGCCGCGTCCGGATAGTCGGCGAGCACGTTCTCGAAGACGTCCACCGCACGTTCGTAGTCCTGCTTCTGGTAATAGAAGGATGCCATCTTGGAAACGGCCTCACCGACCTTGCTGGAATCGGGAAACTCCTCGTAGACCTTTTTGTAGGCCACGAAAGCCTTCTCGAAATACCCGTCGCCACGCCCGCCAGATGCCTTGAGCGCCATCGCTTCGTAGCACTCGCCGATCGCGAACTGGGCATCCCCCCGAAACTTGCTCTCGCGCATGGAAACGATCCCCGAGTAAAGCTGGATCGCCCGGTTCCAGTCCTCCCGCTCGCGCTCGACATGAGCCTGCTGGAGCATCGCCTCATCGACATAGGTGCTCTCGGGAAATTCCTTCTGGAGCAGACGACTCATGCTCAAGGCGAGATCGAGCTCGTCCATCGCGAAGTAGATCCGCCACAACTCGACGTAGGTTTCCTCGAGCAGCTTGCCGCCTTCCTTGCGGGCGTCACCCAGCAGTTCCTCGCAGACCTGCAAGGCCTCACGGTATTTCGCCATCGCCTGCTCGTGCAGCCCGAAGTCGTCGTACTGCCCGCCCACCCGCGTCAGCGCCCCGGCCGTGCGCAGCTGGGTCTTCAAACGCAGATCCTCGTCGCTGATGTCCGACCGACTGACGCGCATGTCTCCGAGATTGCCCTCGATCACCCGCGCCTCGGCCCGGCATTCGAGCGAGCCCTCACCGAAGTGCTCCTCGTCCTGATAGACGAGCCGCAGCCACTGACCCGGCTCCGCCTCAAGTCCGCGATCGCCTCCAATCGCGACAGACGCCCTGAAGACCCCGGGCTCATCGGACTCGGTCAAGCTCACCGCTTCCGATCGAACCGCCACCCCGGGATCGATCTTTGATCGCAAGTCTTCCCCTTCCGGCCCCTCCGCCGCTTCACCCGCCGCAACCCGCCGCGCGAGTTCCTCGTCGATCTCGTCGGCAGTTCGCTTCCGCCAGACTTCGAGCTTCGCTTCAAGTGCCTGCGGCCCGGGACCGGTATCCAGATCGGCATCCGTCACCTCAAGATGCACGGCCTTGCCCAGGACGGCGGCCCGCAGGTCCTGCTCGTAGCCGCCATCGGTGATCCGGGCCCGACCCGTTCCGACCACCGTCACCTGATGCCGTCGTGGCACATCCTGGGCGCGCTCAGCCGCATGCGCATCGATGTACTCGACCATCACCTCATCGCCTCCCCGAACCTCCAGAATTCCATTGCCCTTCTCCGGATTTGCCAAGGCGGTCGCCAGGCTGCCAAGCGCGACCTTCACTTCCCGGCCGACCGGATGACACGCCACGCTTTCTTCGTCACCACTGCTGCTCGTGCAGCGCACCATCACCGCCTCACCCCGCGGCAGGATCGCCAGGTCCTGGTCGTCGATGCGCACATGCAGGCGCCGGCCGGCTTCGACCTTGGCAACGGTCGGGCCATCCGCGCCCACCGCGGTTCCCACCTTGTCGAGCGCCTCGATCGCGCGGCCGTAGTGGCCTTGTTTGAAATGACTCAGCCCGATGTAGTAATGGGCGTCGTTGACTTCCGTTCGTCCGGGAAAGCCCTGGATCAGGGAACGCATCACCTTGAAGCAATGACCATACTGGGCCGACTCGAAATGGCACACGCCACTCATCAGCAGCGCCCGCACCCGCAGATCCTCATCGCCGTTTGCCTCGACCGCTGCCGCCTCGTAATGCTGGCGCGCCCGATCGTGGGCCCGCTCCTCCTCGAGCAGGAAATCGGCGACCCGCAGATGCGCCTGAAAGCGAATCGGGCTGCGCGGATAGCGGTCGATCACCGATTCCCAGACTTCGACCGCCTTCTTCGTCTCGCCCAGCTCCATCCGCACATCGCCGGCCTGCAGCAACTTCCTCGCCGCCCGATCCTCGACCACCGAACCCCGCTCCTGCGCGAAACCAGGCGGCAGGACGAGCAACGCCAGTGCCAGCAACCATCCCGCACGCAGCGGAACGAACCTGCTCAAGCTCATGCGGGGAACAGTTCCTTGATCGGTTGAGCCTCCTTGCGCACCAGACGCATCGGTCGGCCTTGGGGGGAAATGACTTCACGATCCGGCGCGATGCCCAGGGCATGGCAAACCGTCGCGTGGATGTCGGCGACCTGGATCGGGCGTTCGGCCGGCACCATGCCGTCGGGATCGGATGCCCCGACGATGGATCCGCCCTTCAGCCCGCCTCCGGCCATCAGCGCGCTGAAACAGCGGGCATGGTGGTCGCGGCCGCCGTTGCCGTTGATCCGCGGCGTCCTGCCGAATTCGCTCAGCACGATCACCAGCGTGCGGCTCAGCTTGCCATTCGCCCGCAGGTCCGAGATGAGCGAGGCGATGGCGGGGTCCATCACCGCACCATGCGCCCGCATGGCGTCGAAGATGCCCCCGTGGTTGTCGAACCCTCCACGATTCACCTGCACGAAGCGGACCCCCTTCTCCACCAGTCGGCGGGCGAGCAGTGCACCGCGACCGAACTCGGTGTCGCCGTAGCGCTGGATGGTTTCCGGCTTTTCGTCGTCGATCTCGAAGGCCTTGAGCGCCGGGCTCTCCATCAGCTTCACCGCTTCGCGCAGGGCGACCTCGGTCGCCTGGAACTCCGGGCATCCGGTCGATGCCGAATGCCGCGCGTTCATCTCCGCGAGGATCTCGAGCCGCTTCATGCCGCGTTCGTGATGAATGCCCTCCGGAAAGGCGAGATACGGATCCTTGTCGCCCGGACGGCCCACGAAGTAGGCCTCGCAGCGCTGGCCGAGGTAGCCGGCCTTCGATGCCTGGCCACTGATGCTGACAAAGGCCGGAAGGTCGCCGAGCGGCTCCATTTCGTGGACGACGATCGAGCCCAGCCCGGGGTGCACGAGGTTCGGCGTCTGATTGAAACCCGTCTGCAGTTCGTACTGCGCCCGGCCGTGGTCACCATTCACTCCGGCGATGGAGCGCAGCAGGGCCGCGTCGTGCATTTGCTTCGCGAGCTGCGGGAAGATCTCGCTGATCTCCATCCCGTCGACCGAGGTCTTGATCGGCTCGAACTCGCCCTGGACCTTGCGGCCGGGCTTGGGATCCCAGGTGTCCAGGTGGCTCATGCCTCCGCTGTTCCAGAACAGGATCACATGGTCGGCACTGCCCTTGCGCGAGCTGTCGATGTCGGCAAGCAGGCGGCTGATGGGCATCCCCATCATGCTGGCACCCACCATGCCGAGCATGCGGCGGCGGGTCATGTGGTAGTCGGTGCATCCGGACATGGTCGGTGAAGGTTGGGGATTTCAGATCTGGGATTTCAGATTTCAGATTGTCGATGGAAGAACAGGAGGTGGGAGCACTTGGCAACACCCATGCCCATGGATTCACGGGACTTCACGGGATGAAACGGAATTCGTGGCTGTTGAGCAGAGCCCAGCGGAGATCGGCCATGTGCTCGGCGGGGTCGCCTTCGGCCGCCAGAAGCTTGAGCGCCATCTGCATCTCGCGATCATCGGGCAGGCGGGTCAGGATTTCGCGGTAGGCCAACTTTACCGCCTGCTCGTGGCTCTCCTCGAGCGCCCGATGCATCGGTTCGAAGGGACCGACCCTCGCTGCTTCGTTGGTCAGGCGACCGTTGATCATCATCAGTTGCTGGCGCATCGAGGCATCGTCCTCGCGGAATTCGCCGAGCCCCTCGCGCGACGGCTGACCGAAGACCCGCAGAAAGTGCGCCGGCGGCGCGGGGCTCGCCATCCGCAGGGCGGAACCGAAGACCGGGTTGTCATCCACCTCACGGGTCTCCGTGCGGGTCTCGTAAATCGTCCGGGTCCGGTTGGTTTCCTGCATCGCCATCGCCCGCTCGCGCTCCGCGAGGCGCTGGTCCTCCGCCTCCCGCATCGCGATCAACTCGGCCTGGCTCTGCTGCTTTTGCAGGCTCTCGAAGTCCAGCTCGAGGGTCGTTTCCAAATCATAGCCATCGGTCCGCTTCGTCGGCATGCCCGCCATCATCGGTGCCGCCCCCGACGAGGCGCTTTCGCCTTCGGGGAGATCCTCGGTGCCGACGGGCACCCGGACCTGGTAGGTCTCGGTGCGCAGGTTCGCGCCGGCCGGCCACTTCGGCTTCTGCAGATGCCCGGCGATCACGATGCTGTCGTAGAGGGTTTCTCCCAGCATCCGCCGTGCGGGGGCCGCCGCGAACAAGCGCTCGGCGTGCTCGCGGTCGCTGGCGGTGGTGCCGATCGGAGCCACGCTCCGGCGATAGGCTTCACTGCCGACGATCATCCGGATCAGCGACTTGATGTCGTAGCCGCCGGCGATGAACTCCTGGGCGAGAAATTCCATGGCCGAAACGTGGACCGGGTCGTTGTAGGCCGAAAAATTGTCGAGCGGCTCGACAAAGCCGTGGCCGATCAGCTCCGCCCACATCCGGTTGACGAAGGCCTTGGCGAAATACGGATTCCGGGGATCGGTGATCCGGTCCGCGAGGCGGGCGCGCAGCTCGCTGGTCCGATACAGATCCTTCTCCACCTGCAGCTGGCGGCTTTCCTTCAGCGCCTCATCCAAGACCGAGTCCCCCGTCTTCTCATCGATCGCATCGAGCAGATCCTCGATCTCCGCTTCGGCGACCGCCTCGTCCGCTCCGGGCTTTCCTCCGGCCCGCAGCTTCTCCAACCGCCGGATGTAATCCGGGGTTTCCTCGAACTCGACCAGCTCAAAGGGATAGTGGGCATCCACCGGCCTGCGCTTCGCATCGCCCGCCTTGTCTTCGGGCGGCCACATCACGGTCGTGTCCCCGGCTTCGGTCACGTAGTTGGAGCCACGGTCGCGGCGCCCCACCGTGCGAGTCTTCCCGAAGAAGGCGGCGAAGTCGTAGAAGTCCTCCTGCTCCCAGTCGTCGTAGGGATGGTCGTGGCACATCGCGCAGCCGATCTGCACGCCGAGAAAAACCTGCGAGGTCACCGCCCCAAGTTCGAGCGCATTGGCCTGCTCGGCGAGCAGGAAACCGACCGCCGGCATGCTTCCCGGCCGACCGGAGGACGCGATCATCTCGCGCACCATTTCGTCGTAGGGCTTGCCCTCGCGCAGCGCGCGGTGGACCCAGCCGAGCCAGAGGTTCGCCGCGGGCTGGTTCGAGCGGATGCGAAGCATGTCGGCGAAGAACACCGACCAGCGGTCGGCGAAGCGCGGATCCTCGAGCAGCTTCCCGACGAGCTGGTCGCGCCTCGTTCCCGCGGGCCACGCCAGGTATTCGTCGATCTCCTCATTCGTCGGGATGCGTCCGATCAGATCGACGGTCGTCCGGCGCAGCAAGGCGAGCTCATCGATCGGCGGCGTCGGCGTGATCCGCTCCGACTCCAGAATGTGCCCCACCAGGCCATCCAGCATGCGGGACGCGTCCGCAGCATCCTTCGGAGCCCGCTCCGGCATCGGCGCCCGCGGAACCGGAGCCGGTTCACGCGCGCTCAGCGTCACCCCGTCCGGCCATGGCGCGCCACCGGCGACCCAGGCCACGATCACATCGACCTCCTCCTTCTCGAGCACGCGGCCCTTGTCCGGCATGTAGCCCTCGTCGATCGGCCGCAGCAGGATGCGGCGGGTCACGCCACTGCCGGCAACATCCCCGGGAATGAAGTCCTCATCGCTGCCGCCATCGAAGAAATCCTCCTTGTTGTCCATCCGCAACCCGCCCTTCACCTTGTCCTCCTGGTGGCAGCGCACGCAGTGCTGCTCGAGCAGGGGCTTCACCTCGGTCACGAAGTCCGGCACGGTCGCCTGCCCGGCCACCACCGCCGGAAAGGCGATCGAGACGAAGAAGGACAGTCGGGCGTGTTTCATGGGCAGTACCGGCGACGCCGGGATCAGGGGAAAAACTACATTCCCTCCCCTACCCCGTCACGCAGGAACACCTTTCACCGCACGAATTCCGTCGGTCGAGCCCGCCCTCCCACTGCGAGAATCCTCGGGACCTCCCCGTAGAAAGGACCTCGTCCCCTGGAACATGAGACTTCTCCTCTTCGCCACCCTCGCCCTGCTCGCCGTTTCCGCCGCCCGGGCAAGGCAGCCGAATGTCATCGTCATCTTCACCGACGACCAGGGCTACGAGGACCTCGGCTGCTTCGGATCGAAGCGCATCAAGACCCCCCATCTCGACCAAATGGCGGCGGAAGGAATGAAGCTCACGAACTTCTACGCCCAGCCGGTGTGCGGGGTCTCGCGAGCCGCCCTGATGACGGGTTGCTACCCGATCCGGGTCGGGGAACCGGGCAACATCAAGCGCCTGCATACCGTTCCCCACCCGAAGGAGGTCACCATGGCGGAAGTCCTCAGGGACGCCGGCTACGCCACGGCCCTGATCGGCAAGTGGCACCTGACCGAGAACAAGAAGGGAGATCCGGGCGGCTTCGACCGCAGCACCATGCCCAATGCCCAGGGCTTCGATCATTTCTACGGAACACCGCTCTTCAACGGCTACACCGTCTTCGTCAAAGACACGAAGTTCCGCAGCCCGATCTTCCGCAACGAGGAGGTGTTGGTCCAAGCCGTCGAGAGCTGGGACACCATCACCCGCGACTACACCCGGGAGGCCATTACCTGGATCGAAAAGCAGCGCGAGCAACCCTTCTTTCTCTACCTCGCCCACAACCTGCCGCACATCCCGGTGGGGGCGTCCCCGGAGTTCAAGGGCAAGTCCGCCTACGGCCCCTACGGCGACACGATCGAGGAAATCGACGCGTCCTACGGCGAAATCCTGGCCGCCCTGAAGCGACTCGACCTCGATGCGGACACGCTCATCGTCTTCACCTCCGACAACGGCCCCTGGATCGAGACCACCCGTGGCATGAAACCCGGGGGCAAGCCCTTCATCCCCCGCGACCACAGCGGGTCGGCCGCCCCCCTGCGTGGCTGGAAGATGAGTGCGTGGGAAGGCGGCTGCCGGGTCCCCTTCCTCATCCGCTGGCCCGGCAGGATCCCGGCCGGTCGGGTCTCCGACGACATCCTCACCACCATGGACCTGCTTCCCACCTTCGCCTCCCTCGCCGGGGCCAGGCTTCCATCCGCGACGCTCGACGGCGTCGACGCCTCCGCCTTTCTCACCGGCAAGGCCGACCAAAGCCCGCGCGACGAATACCTCTACTACTCCGGCTGCCTGCTGACGGGAGTTCGCAGCGGAAAGTGGAAGCTCGTCCTTCCGCGGCCGGCCAACCCGCCCGGCACCGGCTGGTGGGGACGCATGCTTGAAGCGATCCCCGAGGTGCGACTCTACGACCTCGACGCCGACCCCGGTGAAACGACCGACCAGGCCGGCGCCCACCCCGGGGTCGTCGACGCCCTTCAGCAGCGCATTACCCGGGCACGCAGGGAGCTTGGCGACATGGATTGCGTGGGGAGTGGTGCCCGCTTTTTCGATGAGGGCCCGCGCAAGCCGCTCATTCGAAGAACGGACGTCGCGCCGAAGTAGAAGGATTCCGTTCAACCGGTTCATCAGGTCCATCATGCTTCCCATTTCCCAACACGACGCTTGATCCTGTCCCCGCTCTTGGCGGAGGGCCGATCCCGGTTCAGACTTTTCCCGCCTCATGGACGATCTTTTCTCCGCATCCGACCCCGGCCAGCGCGCCGCCGAGCTCCGAGCCGAGCTGGAGCGGCACAACCGGCTCTACTACACCGACGCTGCTCCCGAGATCTCCGACACGGAGTACGACAAGCTCTTTCGCGAGCTGGAGGACCTCGAAAGCCGGCATCCCGAGTTCGCCGACCCGAACTCCCCCACCCAGCGGGTCGGCGGCGAACCCATCGAGGGTTTCCAGCAGGTCAAGCACCTCGTCCCGATGCTCTCCATCGACGATGTATTCGAGCTGGACCCCGATGAATCGGACACGCCGGAAGTCGAGCTCATCGACTTCTACCAGCGCCTCCGCAAGAACCTTGGGCGGGACGACGTCGCGGTGACCGTCGAGCCCAAGATCGACGGCGTCGCCGTGTCACTCGTCTATCGCGACGGCCAACTCGACTATGCCGCCACCCGCGGCGATGGCGAGACCGGCGACGACATCACCCACAACGTCCGGACCATCCGCTCCGTCCCCCTCTCGCTTTCCACCTCCTCCACGCCCCCCGCCCTTCTGGAAATCCGCGGTGAGATCTTCATGCCCAACGAGGCCTTCGCCGCGATGAACGCCGAGCGCGACGAACAGGGCCTCCCGACCTTTGCCAACCCCCGCAACGCCACCGCCGGCACGCTCAAGCAACTGGATCCGAAAAAGGTCGCGGAACGCCCCCTGGATTTTCTCGCCCACGGCCTCGGTGCCTACGAGGGGCCGGAGCTTGGGTCCGAGGATGACTTTTCGAATCTCCTCGAGGAGCTCGGCATCCCGCGTAACCAGCCCCTGATCCCCGCGTCCACGCTCGATGGAACCCTCGCCGCCGTGGAGCGAATCAACCACGAGCGCCACGACCTGCCGTATGGCACGGATGGCGCAGTGATCAAGGTCGCCGACTACGAAGAACGCCGTACCTTGGGCTTCCGCTCCCGCGCCCCGCGCTGGGCGGCCGCCTACAAGTTCCGGCCCGAACAGAAGGAGACCGTGCTCAAGGAGATCACCATCCAGGTCGGACGCACCGGCGTGCTCACCCCGGTCGCCGAGCTCGAACCCGTCCTCGTCTCCGGCACCACCGTTTCCCGCGCCACCCTGCACAATCAGGAGGAGATCGAGCGCAAGGACGTCCGCATCGGCGACACCGTCCTCATCGAGAAGGCCGGCGAGATCATCCCGGCGGTGGTCAGGGTGATCCCGGAGAAGCGCCCTGCCGATGCAGAACCCTTCTCACTCCACGACCATGTCGGCGGCCGGTGCCCGTCCTGCCACGGACCGATTGCCCGGGAAGAGGGATTCGTCGCCTGGCGCTGCGGAAATTTCGAATGCCCGGCCCAGGCGGTCTCGAAGATCAAACAATTCGCCTCCCGCAAGGCGCTCGACATCGATGGCGTGGGCGAGATCGTCGCCGAGGCACTCGTGAAGCGGGGCATCTGCACCACCGCGCTCGACCTGTTCACTCTCGAAGAAAGCCCGCTGGGCACGCTCAACCTCGGGACCGACGAGGAACCGAGGCGCTTTGGCGAGAAGAACGCCGCCAAGGTGATCGCCGCGCTCGACCGCGCACGCGAAAAGCCGCTGGACCGCTGGCTCTTCGCCATGGGAATCCGGCAGGTCGGCGAGTCCGCCTCCAAGGAACTCGCCCGTCTTCACAAGCACCTCTCCGATCTTCCCGGCAGTGAAGTTCTGCATGCCCTGCGCGACAGCGCCCGGCTCGAGGAGGAGCGCAAGCGGGTCTCCCCGCGCAACAAGGACAACCCGCCCACCGACGAGGCCGACAAGAAGTCAAGGCAGGAACGGCACGACAAGCTCAAGCAGCAGATCGCCGAACTGGACGCGCGGCTCAAGCCCTACGAGGTGAGCCCGGATGTCGGCCCGGTCGCGGCCGAAAGCGTGCTTTCCTTTTTCGAGTCCGAGGCAGGCCGGCACGTCCTCGAACGCATGGCAGAGCTCAAGCTGCAACCGGAGTCCGCGAACTTCCTGCCCAAGCCAGCCGAAGCCGACCGCTCCGAGCTCCCTCTCGCCGGGAAGACCATGGTCCTGACCGGCACACTCAGTGTCAGCCGCGATGAAATGAAACAGCTGCTCGAAGCCGCGGGGGCCAAGGTGAGCGGCAGCATCTCGAAGAACACCGACTACCTCGTCGCCGGCGAAGGTGGCGGATCCAAGCGCGACAAGGCCGGAAAACTCGGCGTCGAGATCATCGACGAGGACCAGGCGCGCGCCCTTCTCGGATAGAGCGTGACATCCCGCCAGATTCTCCTCGGCGGCGGGTGCCTTTCACTACCGGTCGCGGGCTCCCGCAAACGCTGAAGCGAAGCTTCCATGCAGCGAGTGCACGTGCTTAGTGACTTACACCCGATCACGTAATATTCTTCAACTTGGATCATGCTAGCTTTGGCGCGTCGGGAATCACTCCCGGCCACCGGATCCCCACCGGAAACACACACCCTCCCCTGATGAACTCCCCCGCTTCCCACGCGGTTGTCTCGCAACCCCCGACCCGATTCCTTCCGGTCCGTCTGGCCGCGCTTGCCGCCTGCGCGGGGGGCATGCTGATGGCCGCATCCTGCTCGACCTCATCACCGGCAGCCCCCGGCTACGTCAGCACGCCGAGCGGCATCAGCGTGAGTTCCATCCGGGCCGGCCGCGGGGCCTCCCCCACCGAATGGAACCCGGAATCGCTGCCCTTCTCCGGCGACGCCCGCGATCTTTTCAAGGATCTCGGCCCCGACTATTTCGCCGACCTGCTGAAAAGGTTTCCGGCGGTCGACGGCAACCCGTGATCCGGTTCACGAAGGATCCGCCGAGCTGGCTGGCGGCAACCCGGGCGAAGAATACATCTTCCTCTTCGTTGAAGCCCCCTCTCTATGCCAAGAACACGATCTGGGAGAACACCTCATGGAACGGAGCCCCGCTGTCGAACACGGACCCCGCCATGCTCATCGGCATCGCCGGAATCTTCCCTCCCGGACACACGCTCCGCTCACGGCTCCACCGGCGGCGGGAATGGTGAGTCGCTGATCTCCCAGTCGGCGTTCTTTTCCGTAAAGGTGCCAAGCGTCCACTCGCTGGGGATGAGCGCGACCAGATGCCCGTGAAGGTCCCGCACCAGTTTCACATCCATCGAAAGCTCGGGCAGGTCCTCGGGTGTGGTCTCGCCCTCCTTCTTCCGCATCCACCTGGAGAATCCCCACGAGGCGTGCTCGATCCGGGTCTCGGCGTCATACTCGCCCTGCAGCCGGTGCTGGAGCACCTCGAACTGCAGTGGACCGACCGCGCCCAGCAGCGGGACGTAGGCCCCGGTGGTGTCGAGCGGTTGGAACTCCATCACCACCCCCTCCTTGAGCATCTGCGCCAGGCCGGCCCGGAAGCGCTTGAACTTCGCGGTGCTGGCATTGTGCAGGTAGGCGAAGCACTCCGGGGCGAAACGCGGAATCTCATCGAAGGCGATGTCCTTGTTCGACGACAGCGTGTCACCGATGAGGAAGTCGTGATTGCCGACCAGACCGGCGACATCACCGGCAAAGGCGTCGTCCACGGTCTCGCGGTCCTGCGCGAAAAGCCGCATCGAGTTCGACAGGCGGACCTTTTCCCCGGTGCGGGTGTGGATGACGTTCATGTCGCGCTCGAAACGCCCGCTGACGATGCGGATGAAGCTGACCCGGTCGCGGTGCTTCGGATTCATGTTGGCCTGAATCTTGAACACGAAGGCCGAGAAGTCCTCGGAGGTCGGCGCCACCTCCTCGCCATTGCTGGTGCGCGATGCCGGCGGCGGAGCCAGCTCGATGAACCGGTCGAGCAGGAGTTGAACACCGAAGTTGTTGGCGGCGCTGCCAAAGAAGACCGGCGTCAACTCGCCGGCGGCGACCGCTTCGTAGTCAAACCCGGCACCCGCCCCTTCCAGCAGCTCGAGTTCCTCGGTCACCTGGTCATACACATCGGAGTCGAGCTTCTCGCGGACGATGGGATCCGAGATGTCGTTCACCGACTCCGGCGCGCGGAAGGCGCCGCCTGGGGTGCGCTCGAAAAGGTGGACCTGCTTCTCCTCGCGATCGAACACGCCCCGGAAACGCGGGCCGTCACCGAGCGGCCAGTTGAGCGGGATGGCATCGATCCCGAGCACGCTTTCCAGTTCGTCGAGCAGTTCGAGCGGCGGCCGGGCCGGACGGTCGAGCTTGTTCATGAAGGTGAAGATCGGCACCCCACGCTTCCGGCAGACCTCGAAGAGCTTGCGGGTCTGGCTCTCGATGCCCTTGCCCGCATCGACCACCATCACGGCCGCGTCCACCGCCGTCAGCACGCGGTAGGTGTCCTCCGAGAAGTCCTTGTGGCCGGGGGTGTCGAGGATGTTGATGACCCGGTCCTTGTAATCGAACTGGAGGACCGTCGAGCTGACCGAGATCCCCCGCTGTTTCTCGAGCTCCATCCAGTCGGAGGTGGTCGCGCGCTGGTTCTTGCGGGCGGTCACGCTGCCGGCAAGCTGGAGCGCCCCACCGTAGAGCAGGAACTTCTCGGTGAGGGTCGTTTTCCCCGCATCCGGGTGGGAAATGATCGCGAACGAGCGGCGGCGGGCCACTTCGCGTTGGAGCTCGGCATTGGACATCGGCGCCGAGGGGCCTAGGGCCGAAGGCGGCGAGCATCAAGGGCGAATTGACAGCACCGATGCCGGGCTTTTACAAGCCAACTACTTTGACAGCCCGAAGTCCGTTGACCATGATCGCAACCAACATCATCGGACAAGTCGCGTTTCTTACCGGCGTGAAGGACTGATGCGCTGCCTGAAAGATGGAATTCAAGGCGCGGGTCTGGACTGGCCGGGACAGCACAGGATTGGGAGAGGGGCCAGGTGTTGAAACGTTCGGAATGATAAGACGGCAAGCACCTTCGGGGCCACTGCACACGAGAAGCTTCGATCGGAAACTTGGCATGGAAATAGGATGGCACGCACATTGCTATTGACTGCAACTATCTACTGCGAACAGCAACCTCGCAAGCAGTAGTCGTAGTGGAAGCTCTCTCATCATACTCCAGCTTCCTCAATCTCCCGCAATTCTTTCACCCACCCGAACTCCTCCGATGTCAGGTAACCGTGGGCTTCGATGCCAACCAGAGCTTTGTTCAGTTTTTCTAGAACACTCAGAATCTCAGCTTCCGAGCCAGCCTCACCCAACAATTCAAGAGCTTTTCGGAACACAACCAGCCCCTGTTCCGTGTCTCTCGACAAAGCGGAATCCAACAGATTCGTCGTCAATTTTACTACGCTCTCCTTCATCACCATCCTAGAAGATCGGTTTTAATTACTGTGGAATTAGGGAGGTTTGGAACATCAATCAGCCCTTGATAACCTCCACCTGCTCTAATCTCTCCTGTCAGATCACCAACCTGCCGCGCTGCCGTTCCCTCACTAATCCAAGTTCCTCTGGCAGGCTTGAACGTCGTCACCCGATCAATGGTGATTCCCCATTCATCCAGAATGGCTAGATCGTTGCGAAGAGCTTGTTCAGAAGTGTGTTTCTTGTTGGTCAGGTAGTTGTTCGTTTTCCCCGTCCGGTTGTTTACACCATGATACTTGTAGAAAATTTCATCCCCTGAGACTTGGCGGTTTACATACTTTCCTCCTGTGAAGTTCTTCACATGGTAGGCGGGAACAGTTGGCCCAGGTATCCTCCTTGGGGCCAAGCTTCTAGCCTCTCGGGACAAAGCGGCAAATTGGGGCGACGCTAGAAAGCGGCTCACTTGGGCGGAGTGCCAGAACTCGGGCCCAGCATGGGATAAGATGCCTCCAGTTCGCAGCTCGGTGCCGACGGCGTGCAGCGCTCGCGCCCCGTTGAAGCTG
>NZ_JBISBU010000149.1:0-1284 GCF_044385805.1 Haloferula sp. A504 | reverse complement strand
CACAAGCCCTTCCCCGAAGTTAAACTATCACTCCCCACGAGTTATGGAAAAAACATCACTTTGCCCCTTGCCAAACAAGCAGCCATAGCAACGTCTGAGGCATGGCGCGACGCCCCCAATGGCGGCGCTCCGGTGTCCTCGTTGACGGTAGAAAAGCACCAAAACGGGTTTTCAACAAGGCCGCGGTAAGGCGTCGCCATCGCCGCCTTGTTGTGCCTTGTTCGATTACCGGTTCAGCTGATCCAAAGCATCCGATCTCGATCCGGAAGCATTCTGAACTGCTCCAAGTCATCAAAGGTCACCTTGTAGCCCCGCCCGTATCGCGGCCCCAGGGTGTAGTGGTAAACGCTCCGCTGATTCTGGACATCAAGCACGAACTGGATGAGCCCAATCCTCCAGTACATACCGTTCGGCTTCTCATCGCGCCAAGTAATCTCGAGCGGGCCAGCCTCTTCGGCCTCGCCACCGGAGAACTGCCAGAATCCGCTGTACGGCTCCTTACACTTGGCGCGCTTCCAGTCGGCGTCGGTTGCCTGCATGATCCAAAGCTCCTTCGGTGGGATTCCGAACTTCTTCGTCTCGCCGCTAGACTCGTATCGGACCTCCGCATCACGGCACTCCTTCCATACCGCATCGATCAAGGGAACTACGCAGTCTGGAAGGTTCATTTCTGGCACAACGTCAAAGGCCATGCACCCCTGACCGGGGGCGCGCTTGCGACCGCGGGTTGAGTGTTATGCTACCGGTGATCATCGAACTCAGGGCGGGTCAGGGGTTGTATGCGCCGGCTTGTTCGGCTTCTTTGAATGTTGTCGAATTCGGTGCCTGCTCTATTGTTATTTCTTTCGTTCATCTGTTATGCCTCGCACGGCGACATTCGGGACAATACTTCTGAAGGATTCGTCGGTATCGTTTGTTGGGGTGACCATACCCATCGTTGAACGTATCCAGAGGATAAAATTCTCTCTTCTCAGTGATCCAGTCAAATCCGTGACTGATCGTGACAACTCCTCGGTTCTCAACAAATTCACTGGTAGTCTCAACTTGGTGGACTGGACATGTGTCCGGAAAATTCCAGTAGCCCTCCGAAACAAACGTGGTCAGCCAGAACCAAGCTGCAAAGCTTAGTGCGAGGATACCAGCGCCAATAAAAACGTATCGACCTCTTATTTTTGGTTTCGCCATATGGATTTTCTGCCGAGACCCTATGGCTGCGACTGGAGCCAGCCACGCGCCTTCGGGGTGGTTTGAGGGTTGAAAGGGAGGTGCCGTGTCTGGTTCAAG
>NZ_JBISBU010000148.1:0-1313 GCF_044385805.1 Haloferula sp. A504 | reverse complement strand
CCAGCTCCCGCGCGCCCCGGACCCCAGAGGAATGCCCCTGTAGAACCGCGAGGCATTGCCCGCTTTGCCCGTCCCACAGGCGCAGCGTCTTGTCCCACGACCAAGAGAGAATCCGGCCGTCAGCCAGCCCCCGCGCGCCCTCGACCTTGAAGAAATGCCCCTCTAGAACCGCGAGGCATTGCCCGTTCTGGGCGTTCCACACGCGCAGCGTCTTGTCCTCAGACCAAGAGAGAATCCGGCCGTCAGCCAGCTCCTGCGCATACAAGAGATCGCCCCAGATCTCTGGAGAATGCCCCTCCAGAACTACGGGGCATTGCCCGCTCTGCCAGTCCCACACGCGCAGCCTACTATCCTTCCAGCACGAAAGGATCCTGCCGTCAGCCAGCTCCTGCGCATACAAGGGCTCGCCCCAGGACTTGCCCCAGATCTCTGGGGAATGCCGCTCCTCGAGAATCGCGAGGCATTCACCCTTCTGCCAGTCCCACACGCGCAGCCTACGGTCCTCCGACCACGAGAGGATCCGGCCATCGGCTAACTCCTGCGCGCCATAGACCTTGCCATAGTTCTTTGAGGAATGCCCCTCGAGAACCGCGAGGCATTCACCCTTCTGCCAGTCCCACACGCGCAGCCGACTATCCTCCGACCACGAGAGGATCCGGCCATCCGCCAGCTGCCGCGCGCCCCAGACCGCATGAGAATGCCCCTCTAGAACCGCAAGGCATTGCCCGTTCTGCCCGTCCCACACGCGCAGCGTCTTGTCCCACGACCACGAGAGGGCTCCGCCGTCGGTCAGCCCTTGCACGCCTAAGACCCCTGAAGAATGCCTCTCCAGAACTGCTAGACGTTGCCTCTTCTGCCAGTTCCACACGCGCAGCGTCTTGTCAACCGACCACGAGAGTATCCGGCCGTCGGCCAGCTCCCGCGCGCCCTGGACCGCATGAGCATGCCCCTCTAGAACCGCAAGGCATTGCTCGTTCTGCCCGTCCCACACGCGCAGAGTCTCGTCATCCGACCACGAGAGGATTCGGCCGTCAGCCAGCTCCCGCGCGCTCCGGACCGCACGAGAATGCCCCTCTAGGGCGTGGCATTGCTTCTTCTGCCAGTTCCACAAGCGCAGCGTATCGTCCTCAGACCACGAGAGAATCCGGCCATCCACCAATTCCTGTGCACCCAAGACCCTTGAGGAATGCCCCTCTAGAACCGCGAGGCATTGCTCTTTCTGCCCGTTCCACAAGCGCAGCCTCTTATCCCACGACCAAGAGAGAATCCGGCCGTCAGCCAGCTCCCGCGCGCCCCGGACCCCAGAGGAATGC
>NZ_JBISBU010000147.1:0-1323 GCF_044385805.1 Haloferula sp. A504 | reverse complement strand
GCGCCGGGAATCGACGGCGTGGACTGGGCGGAGTATGGGGAGAACCTCGAGGAAAACCTGCTTGAGTTGGAATCGCGCCTGAGGGACGGGAAGTACCGAGCCCGTCCCGTCAAGCGCCGGTGGATCGCCAAACCGGGAAGCAGCAAGCTGCGACCGCTCGGCATCCCCGTGTTGGAAGACAAGATCGTGCAGCAGGCCGTGAGGATGATCCTCGAAGCCATCTGGGAGAACGACTTCGTCGATGAAAGCATCGGGTATCGTCCCGGACGCAAGCCCCGCCTGGCGAGCCAGGAACTCGGGGAAGCGCTCGACGACGGGACCCATCGCTGGGTCGTCGAAGCGGACATCCGGAGTTTCTTCGATCACCTCGATCACGGCTGGCTGATCCGAATGCTCGAAACGCGCGTCGCGGACCGTGGCCTGATCCGGCTGATCTGCAAATGGCTCCGTGCCGGGGTGATGGAAGATGGCTGGTGGACGCCCTCGAATGGGGGCACGCCGCAGGGCGGGATCATCTCGCCCTTGCTTGCCAACATCTATCTGCACTTCGTGCAGGACCTGTGGATCAAGCAGGTGGTGGCCAAGCGGAGCCGTGGCAGCGTGATGTTCCGAAGATATGCCGATGACAGCGTGGTCTGTTTCGAGAGGAAGGACGACGCCGAGGCCTACCTGAAGGCCCTGCCGGGGCGGCTGGAGAAATTCGGCCTGTCCTTGGCGGAGGAGAAGAGCGCACTGGTGAAGTTCAACCGGTGGGAGCCGGAAAGCAGCGGGAGGTTCACCTTCCTTGGCTTCGACTTCCACTGGCAACGGAGCCGGCGCAACCGCAGGCACGTCCGCGTGAGGCGGACGACCAACCCGAAGAAGTTCCGCTCCGCGTTGCGCGGGCTGAAGGACTGGCTGAAGAAGTCGCGGAGCCTCCGGCTCCCGGACCTGTTGGCCACCCTGAAGCGCAAGCTGCGCGGGCACTGGAACTACTACGGGGTGATTGGCAACTCGAAGCGGCTGTGGGTGATGGCGCACCACGTCAAGCGGCTGGTGTTCAAGTGGCTGAACCGTCGCAGCCAGCGGCGGAGCTTCACGTGGGCATCGTTCGCCAGGGCATGGGAGCGCTGGGACATCCCGCGGCCGCGGATCGTCGAGGAACCGATGCCATCGCGGTGGCAGACTCGACAAGGGGCATGAGCAAGGGTAAGAGAATGTCTGAAAACAGGACCAACCGCGTCGCGGTTCCGCTGCGCGTCCATCCGAGGAGCCCGGTGCGGTAGTTCCGCACGCCGGGATCTGCGAGGGGGGCGCCGGGCGACCGGCGTCCCTACCTCAATC
>NZ_JBISBU010000146.1:0-1335 GCF_044385805.1 Haloferula sp. A504 | reverse complement strand
AGAGCCCCAAACCTTACGGAAAGGCGGATCTCATGACCCGCGGATCTGGTCGAATAGCAACGAGGCGCTTGGTAAGGCGCTGGAGAGGTGGTTCCGCGGTTCGGATTGAAGGGGGCAAGGTGGGCGAATCGACATCACCTCGTCCCGCTTTTCGAGCGGGCCGACGTCGGCGATGCGTGAAGCCGTCCCCTTCTCGCAAGCGACTCCAACTTCGAATGAGATGCCGGCGACGATGTGTTCGGATCTCGTGTCGAGACAACACCTGATCTCAGGCACCGAACGGCACCACAGTTCGGTGCCGAGACCAATACCCGATGAGCATTTGCATTTGGGATAGGGGCGTGCTGGTATGAGGCATCGTGGATCAGGAGGTGTTCGTAAGCTACTCTTCAAAGAATCGGGAGACCGCCGACATGGTCTGTGCCGCGCTTGAGGCAGCCGGCATGCACTGCTGGATTGCCCACCGGAATATCCGGCCGGCAGCGGACTGGGCAGAGTCCATTATCGAGGCGATTGACTCCAGCCAGTTGATGGTCTTGATCCTGTCGGAGGGAGCCAATGCCTCGGATCAGGTGAAACGGGAGGTCGCACGAGCCGTCAGCCAAGGGGTCGCAATTTTGCCCCTGCGAATCGAGGACGTGCGGCCCAGCAAGTCTCTGGACTATTACCTGTCCACGGCTCAGTGGATGGACGCATGGAAGCAGCCAGTGGAGGAACAGCTTGAGTTGCTGGTGGCCGCAGTCAAACCGATGCTCAAGAGGACAGCGGCGGATGTCTCCGAAAGAGCTGAGGAGGAGGCAGCCCGCAAGGTGGAGAAGGATGCAGCACGCCGAGCCAAGGAGGCGGAAGAGGAATCAGCCCGCCAAGCCAAGGAGGAGGCCGCACGCCAGGCGAGGGAACAGGCAGCTCTCAAAGCCAAGGAAGAGGCCGCCCGGAAAGCTCAGGCGAAGCGCAAAGCCCAAGAGGAGCGCGAGGCCGCGAAGGCTTGCCTCGCCGCTGAGAAGCAGAAGGCAGCGGACGCGCGTCAGGCAGCCAAGGCGCAGCGGGCTGCGGAGAAGCAGCAGGCGCTTGCCAGGGCGAAACAGTCGAAGAGCGCCAAGCAGGCCCAGGCGAATGCAGGGGCGCAGCAGGTCGCTTCACAAGCCCAAAAGGGAAAGGGCCTCAAGGTCGCCATGATCGCCGCCGTTCTGGTGCTCGCAGGTGTGGGTATCGGGATCTGGAAGTTCCTGCCACAATCGCAAACCTTCTCGGTTCGTGCGGATGGCCTCGATGTCACTGAGTATTTCGATCTTTTGTTTTCCAGCATTGATGGTGCGAGGACTGGAATCGAGCGCT
>NZ_JBISBU010000145.1:0-1367 GCF_044385805.1 Haloferula sp. A504 | reverse complement strand
CCATGTCGAACCGGTCCTCCCGGATCGGCACGTTCCCGGACGCCCTCGAAACGACCTTCAAAAAATCCCTTGCGAAGCTCTGGTACTACTGACCCCACGAACGTAAAAGTTTTCTGCCCAACGTCAGAGGACAGGCGACCCCGACCCCACGAGGCGGCGGCCCTGTCCCGGTTGAATGGATTGAATCGTCATACCGGTCTGCGACTAGGCCGCTGTAAGGGGTCGTCCTGCTCCGGCTTGTTCGCTTTGTTGTTCCGCGCCTTGGCTGCGTAGTTCTCGATCAGCTTCGCTGGACCGGACCTGCCCTCAAAATCGCCATACTCCTTCTTCGTGTAGAAGCTGAATGTCCTACCAAACGGATACTTGCTCCTTAGAGTGACTGTCACATACCGGGAATGATTGCTTCCGACGATCGCTTGCCCCCCCTGGAACCTGCCGGACTCGCTGACAGAAAGAACATCGGAATACGGAATGGTATATTCTCTTCCTCTCCGTTGAATGCGGAGAGCATCCGGCGAATGTTCGACGATTGTCACGTTCAGGAGGCGGATTGACGACCAGACAAGGGCGATCACGAATAGGACTCCAACCCAGTTAAATCCCGACTCGGGATCCCAAGCTAGCCAAGCGATCACCGAGGCCGTGAGAATGATTGGGACACTGATCAGCAACTGAATCCGCCCGCCATCGCCGTTCAGATTCATGAATCCAGGCTGGCGTGGCGCTGTAACCTTGGGGAATCGAAGCTGCGGCATTTTCGAGCGAACGTCAGAGGACAGGCGACCCCGACCCCACGAGGCGGCGGCTCTGTCCAAATTGAATGGATTGAATCGTCATATCGGTCTGCGACTAGGCCGCTGTAAGGGGTCGTCCTGCTCCGGCTTGTTCGCTTCGTTGGTCTCCGCTAGAGCCCCGCGACTCCGGGTGCGGATCTCGAGAAAGAACCCTACAAGGCTCATGACGGAGACCGCAACAGCATAGCCGCGAATCACTGGGAGGCTATTCATCAAGCCCGCCAAGAGCGGGGCTAGCAGGGCAATCGCCAGGTGCCAGACCATCGAAAAAAGCCAGGTGGCTACGAACAGCGCGATGGAGGTTCGCGAGCAGGCCCGCCAAATCCACAAGGCCCAGATCAGGAATCCTGGGAGAACTACGAGTCCCGCACCCGGTGACGCGAAATAGGACAGAAGATGGATGACCCAGTAGGTTCCGGCCAGCGCGAGCAGTCCTGCAGCTATTCTTGGGGATTGCATCGTCAGGGGCTTTTCATGAGCGAGACCCTATGGCTGCGACTGGAGCCAGCCACGCGCCTTCGGGGTGGTTTGAGGGTTGAAAGGGAGGTGCCGTGTCTGGTTCAAGTCGTGGGC
>NZ_JBISBU010000144.1:0-1414 GCF_044385805.1 Haloferula sp. A504 | reverse complement strand
TAGCCCACGACTTGAACCAGACACGGCACCTCCCTTTCAACCCTCAAACCACCCCGAAGGCGCGTGGCTGGCTCCAGTCGCAGCCATAGGGTCTAGCGTCGATGAAAACACCTGCAATCCTCGCTTCGATTCTGTTCTGCCTCCTTCAGCATTTAAGTTCTGCGGAAGAGAAACACATATTGGAGGAGGGACTACTTCCCGCAACAAAGGAGCTATGGTCGATTCTTTCGATTGGTGTGCCAGATGAGGACCTCAGGAAGCTTCCACCTCCAGAAGAATTTGTACGAAAGACCATTCCTGCCCTGAAGAAGATGGGCCACTTTCCAGATAAGATAAGAGCTAAGATAGAAGCAAATCAGTCGATTCGAAGCGCCGAGGAAATAGAAGCACAGATCGAGAAGTTTCCCGACGATGACGACGGAAAGAAGCGCAAGGAGAGATTAAGAAGGTGGTTCTCAGATAAAAACCGGCCCGAGGTTGAAAAAGAGGCGATGTTCTACCTCCTTCAATTTGTAATTCCTAACAATTAAAATGCTAACAAGCCGCGACTGGGTGACCCCTTACAGCGTCCTTGTCGCAGAGCGTTTGGTTGACTACACGTTCACCAACGAGTCGCGCTGGACGCCATGAGGGCCGGGTCACCAGCGCTCCGACGTTCTGCTGAAATGAAGTTGAGGGCTGCAATGGCATCCGGCATCAAGGCTTTCCTCGGATTGATCGCGGTAGTTCTGCTTTTGGGCACTTTGGCCTATGCCAGCTACCGGTTGATCGACTCCTTTCGGAGAGATGCAGCCGGTCCCGGCTACGGCTACGTTGTCGATGACTTGCCGGAAGGTGGTCGTGCGGACGGGGACTATTGGAGAAGCGGTGAGTTCCTCGGATTCAGGGCGGATCGAATTCGCAGGCTCGCCGAATCGAAGGGTAGTTCTTTCGATGAGGACAGCCTCCGCTTTTTTGCCCGACTCCCGATGAGTGACCGGGATTTTCGTGGGCTACTTGGTCGCCTCCAGGCATCTGAAGACTCGTCGTTTCGCAGCCTTGAGACCCCCGACTATTCCGGCCTGTTCCTCATGCCAGAGTGGTTTCCTACGCCTGAGTATGCCGTGCATTCCTCACGTTGTCGGGATGAAGCCGGGTGGCGGGTTTTAGTGATCCGAGGTAGCGACGGCTTCACCTACCTCCATCTGAACTAAAATCGCAGAACAAGCCGGATCAGGACGACCCCTCACAGCGCACTTGTCGCAACCCGGTTTTGGCGATTCAATCCGGGCAACAGGACAGCGCCGGCGCTTCGTGGGGTCGGGGTCGCCTGTCCTCTTACGTTGTGCGCCGAGCGAAGCAAGGCGCTTCTTATATGGAGAATGACCAGATATGACAAAACCTAGCCAGTAGTCATTACCGAGTGTTGCAGACA
>NZ_JBISBU010000143.1:0-1419 GCF_044385805.1 Haloferula sp. A504 | reverse complement strand
CACAAGCCCTTCCCCGAAGTTAAACTATCACTCCCCACGAGTTATGGAAAAAACATCACTTTGCCCCTTGCCAAACAAGCAGCCATAGCAACGTCGAAGTCCTCCTACACCTGCCCGAGGGCGAGGTTTCGACTGTGGGTCGGGGTTGGTATGGCCATGACGGATTGAACACGCGGCGGGGCAGGAGTTAGGAGCGACGCCTTGTTGGGCTTTTCATTTTGCCAGTGCGGTTACTTCCTTCTCGACCTTCGGTCCAATCTCTCGCTCCGCCGCTTCCAGATCGTGTTCTGCTTGGAGCCCGACCCAGAATCCGGCAGTCGTCCCGAAGAATCTCGCGAGACGTAGTGCGGTTTCGGCGGTAATGCTCCGTCGGCACTTCGTGATCTCTGTCAGCCGCGATGCCGGAATCCCGGTCGCTCGCGAAACCGCTGCAAGCGAAAGGCCCATCGGTCGAATGAATTCCTCGAGGAGGATCTCACCGGGATGAATCAGTGGTAGCATGCCCTTCTTACTCATTGGATCAGTGGTAATCGGTGATTGATACGTCAGACTTCCGGCCATCGTCCCAACGGAAGATGATCCGCCATTGCTGGTTGATTCGGATGCTCCAAAAGCCTTCAAGGTCGCCTTGGAGGGCCTCCAGACGGTTACCCGGCGGGACCGAGAGATCCTGCAACGCACGAGCCTGATTGATCATACGCAGCTTGCGCCTGGCCCGGTGCTGGATGTCGCCGGGAAGCTTTCGCGAGCGCTCGCCTCCGTAAATCCGTTCAGTCTCGGTGTCGCCGAAGCTTTCGATCACCGGCAAAAGCTACCATGCCCCGGAATTTCGGCAAGCGTAATTTCGCGCCTCGTAATTTCCGCCCAACCGTCAGAGAACAGGCGGCCCGGCGACCTTCGGCGGCACTCTCGGTTCTCGTTGCCGGATGTAACCACCAAACCCGGAACGCAACAAGGCCGCTGGTAGGGGTCGCCCTGCTTCGGCTTGTTCGATTATTGGATTTTGGGGTGCGTCAGGCGGTGGCTAGCTGTCATTTGGTCATGAGCTACTGATTCCGTCCAGTCACGTTCAGGCGGGAGTTCAGCGTCCAATGGACCGAAGAATCGATAATGAGCAACCTCTTGGAGGGTGAGCTTCCTTACGAAGCCGTGGCGGACACTCGCGCACCGGGGAACGCTTCCGTCGATCAACGAGATTCCCTCGATCTCGTCGTCCTCGTATGAAAAGCGCAGGCAGAGGCAGGGGTGATAGTATGCGTCCTCGTAGAACTCGCCCGGCTTTAGGTCATCCTGGGACTTGATCTCCGTCGGCATTTCTTTGAATCGAGACCCTATGGCTGCGACTGGAGCCAGCCACGCGCCTTCGGGGTGGTTTGAGGGTTGAAAGGGAGGTGCCGTGTCTGGTTCAAGTCGTGGGCT
>NZ_JBISBU010000142.1:0-1462 GCF_044385805.1 Haloferula sp. A504 | reverse complement strand
GATGGTGCTGGGAAAGCCCGCCCCTCCTCCCGAGTCCGACGGCGAGGACCCCGCACCGGAGGAGGACGAAAGGCCGAAGGGAAAAAGAAGCCGCCTCACCAAGGCTGACCGTTTCCCGAAGAACCTCAAGATCGTCATCGACGGCGTCGTCGATCCCGAAGAGGTCACCAAGGATCCCGACTCCTGGGAGAAGATCGGCGAGGAACACCACGATGAACTCGACGTCATCAAATCCGAGATCTTCTGGCGGCGCATCGTGCGAGTGAAATACCGCCACAAGAGCGACCGCAGCCTGCCGCCGCTGATCGCCCCGGCTCCCGCCCCCTCCATCCCCGGCACGCTCATCGCCCCCGCCTTGGCCGCCCAGATCATCGCCGACAAATTCGAGGACCACCTGCCGCACCACCGGCAGTCCAGGCGCTTCAAGCGCCGCCACGGCGTGGACCTCGGTCGCCAGACGCTCAACGGCTGGACCCACGCCACCCTGAGCCACCTCGCGCCGGTAGGCCTCGCCATCCGCGACGAGGTGCTCCAAGCCGACCGCCTGCAGATCGACGAGACGCCGATGGACTACCTCGATCCCGGCCACGGCGCCACCCGCGAGGGGCGGCTCTGGGTTTACCGCGACATCACCGAAGGGACGGCCTATTTCGACTGGCACGCCGGGCGCAGCGCCGACTGCCTGCTCGAGTTCCTCGGCTACGACGCCGAAACCAACACCCTCGAGTGGAGCGGCTCCACCATCCACACCGACGGCTTTAGCGTCTACGACCTCGTCTCACGGCTCCACGGCCTGCGCCACGCCGGATGCCTCTCACACATCCGCAGGAAATTCACCGACCTCGGCGGCAGGTCACCCGAAGTGACCGTCCCGGTTCTACTATGGATCCAGTGGATCTACCGGATTGAGAAGCAGATGCACCTCAGCGGCGCACCGCCGCCCTGCCGCGAACTCATCCGCCGCGCCCGCACCCGGCCCCTGGCCGAAGAACTCATCGCCCACATCCGTAACGAACTCACCCGGCACCTGCCGGGCGGGGACGTCGCCGGTGCGCTGGCCTACACCAACAACCAATGGGACAAGTTCGTTGTCTGCCTTGAGGATGGCAGCCTCGAACTCGATACCAATCTCGTCGAGAACCTGATCCGTCCCGCCAAGGTCGGGCTGAAGAACTTCCTGTTTTTCGGCAGCCTCGAAGCCGGCGCGAACAACGCCCTGGCCTACACGCTGCTGGCCAACTGCCGGATCCAGGGACTCGACCCCGAGGACTACCTCGTCGAGGTCCTTCGCCAGCTGCCCGCCGACGCCACCCGCGAGCAGGCCGCGGCCCTCACGCCGAAGGCGATCGCCGCCGAGCGTCGTGCCGCCGTCGAGGCCGACGACGATAAGGTCGCCTGACGCCTGAAGCGCCCGCCCCCGCCCTGGCTACCGGGGCGAGGGGTCGGATTTAGGACGCTTACG
>NZ_JBISBU010000141.1:0-1574 GCF_044385805.1 Haloferula sp. A504 | reverse complement strand
GATCCCGGCACGGAAGCGCGTGGCTGGAGAAGACGCCGGCTGGTCTTAGGGCTGGTTGGTTGTGGTTTCTCCAGGGTCGATTTCAATAATAAGAGTTCCGATGCCTGCCCATGTGGTAGGGATTGGAGCACTGCGTTTTTTTACGGAGAGTTTGATTCTGGCTCAGAACGAACGCTGGCGGCGTGTTTAAGACATGCAAGTCGCACGGGGAACTCATGAAGCTTGCTTTGAGGGTTTCTAGTGGCGCACGGGTGAGTAACACGTGAGTTACATGCCCTGCAGTGGGGAATAGCCCGCCGAAAGGCGGATTAATACCCCATGGTCCCGCGAGGGTAAAGGTGGCCTTGTGCTGCCGCTGCAGGATTGGCTCGCGTCCTATCAGTTTGTTGGTGAGGTAACGGCTCACCAAGACGACGACGGGTAGCTGGTCTGAGAGGACGATCAGTCACACTGGAACTGAGACACGGTCCAGACACCTACGGGTGGCAGCAGTCGAGAATAATTCACAATGGACGAAAGTCTGATGGTGCAACGCCGCGTGGAGGATGACGGTCTTCGGATTGTAAACTCCTGTCATCGGGGAGTAAGACCTGGCGGTTAACAGCCGACAGGGTTGATAGTACCCGAAGAGGAAGGGACGGCTAACTTCGTGCCAGCAGCCGCGGTAATACGAAGGTCCCGAGCGTTGTTCGGAATCACTGGGCGTAAAGGGAGCGTAGGCGGTTTGGTAAGTCAGATGTGAAATCCCGGGGCTCAACCCCGGAACTGCATTTGATACTGCCGGACTTGAGTAATGGAGGGGTAGCTGGAATTCTCGGTGTAGCAGTGAAATGCGTGGATATCGAGAGGAACACTCGTGGCGAAGGCGAGCTACTGGACATTTACTGACGCTGAGGCTCGAAGGCCAGGGTAGCGAAAGGGATTAGATACCCCTGTAGTCCTGGCAGTAAACGGTGTGCGCTTGGTGTGAGGGGTTTCGACCCCCCTTGTGCCGGAGCTAACGCGTTAAGCGCACCGCCTGGGAAGTACGGTCGCAAGACTAAAACTCAAAGAAATTGACGGGGACCCGCACAAGCGGTGGAGTATGTGGCTTAATTCGATGCAACGCGAAGAACCTTACCAGGGCTTGACATGCATTGCTAATTCCGTGAAAGCGGATGAGTCTTCGGACACCTTGCACAGGTGCTGCATGGCCGTCGTCAGCTCGTGTCGTGAGATGTTGGGTTAAGTCCCGCAACGAGCGCAACCCCTGTGATTAGTTGCCAGCACGTTAAGGTGGGGACTCTAATCAGACTGCCCAGATCAACTGGGAGGAAGGTGGGGATGACGTCAGGTCAGTATGGCCCTTACGCCCTGGGCTGCACACGTACTACAATGCCCAGCACAATTGGAACCGATACCGCGAGGTGGAGGAAATCCGTAAAGCTGGGCCCAGTTCGGATTGGAGGCTGCAACTCGCCTCCATGAAGCCGGAATCGCTAGTAATGGCACATCAGCTACGGTGCCGTGAATACGTTCCCGGGTCTTGTACACACCGCCCGTCACATCATGGAAGCCGGTAGCACCCGAAGTAT
>NZ_JBISBU010000140.1:0-1618 GCF_044385805.1 Haloferula sp. A504 | reverse complement strand
GCGCGTCCATCCGAGGAGCCCGGTGCGGTAGTTCCGCACGCCGGGATCTGCGAGGGGGGCGCCGGGCGACCGGCGTCCCTACCTCAATCTGCAAAAAATTGAAGACATCCCGTCGCCGAGTGAAGTGGCTCAAGCTCGCAGGATCCGCCTTCGGGGCATATCTTCTCCTACCCCTAGTGGTCTTCGATTTCTCGAGTATCGCGATGCCTTACGACGAAGATAATCATGCTGGACGAAGTGTAGCTATCGGACCAAGACCACGATTGTGGGTTCCAGTTACGGCTAGGGACATCGACATCCCAGGAGGAGTTGATTACAGTCCAGACGGGTGGACCTTCCGACTTTGGAAGCCAGTTTGCGTTGCTTTCTGCAAAGCCAAGGGTTATTCGCTACCTGCTGAATGGCGATGACTTCGGCATCAACCCATGGATAAAAAAGAAGCAGAACAAGCCGGCGCATACAACCCCTGACCCGCCCTGAGTTCCATGATCACTGGCAGCACAAACCTCAACCCGCAGTCGAAGGCGCGCCCTCGGTCAGGGGTGCATGGCCTTTGACGTTGGCGAAAAAAATTGCGCTTAACAACTAAAACTCAGAAAAGTTCGCTCTGTGGCACGTAGATAAAGTAATGAATTCAGATATTGCCTTTATCATTCTGAACTCGTTCGGAGGGCTCATGCTTGCATTTGCGGTGTTAAGATTAATCGCAACAATTCGGGCATATCGTGGCATCCAGCGATGCCCGTTTGGCCGCGCGTTTTTTTTGAGCGTTCGCAGTGCAAGGGGGCTACTTAATGTGGTCTTTATCCCGGCAACAATAACTACAGCAATTTTGCATCAAGTGTCGCCGGGGGTTTTCCTTCCGATGCCTTTGTGGTTCGGATTTGGCCTTTCAGGAATTGCGCTAAGCTCCTCCATACTCCCGCCATCCCTACTTGTGCTCGGATGCTCGTGCCCATCGACGCTCGGATTTACTTCGGCAGTATTTCAGGGTTTTATTCCCTTGCGCATCCTGCACCTACTGCGTCAATCCGGTAGCGATGAAGTGACTCGAAATGACCTCAGGGACGGCTCTAATCGTGTATTTACTGATTGGCGCGGGGCAGTCGTCCATGCTGTTGGCTTTGTGCCAGTTATTGTGATTGATCTACGAAGTTACACTGGACCTGTTCATTTTGAATTGAATCACCTTTTCGAGACGGGAGCCTGCAAGCGAACGTTTTTCATTGTCGATGAAGAGTCGATTTCGCGGCTTTGGTCCTTGACGCCGACAGAATTCAAGCGCGACCTATGTGTTTTGGACGCTGACACATTTGTGTATGGCATTCGAAAAATTGGTTTAGGTGCGTTCAAACATGCTGAAACGGACCTTTATAACCGCATCAGAAGATCATTACACTTATAACCGCCAACAAGTCGCGGCAGAGCAACCCCTACCAGCCGACCAGTTCCGACGATTTTTCGTAGTCCCAGCTTGAACCCCGTGATCGACGCTCGCCCCCGCTGGTAGGGGTGCCTGCGCTTGACGTTGTGCGCCGAGCGAAGCAAGGCGCTTCTTATATGGAGAATGACCAGATATGACAAAACCTAGCCAGTAGTCATTACCGAGTGTTGCAGA